>JACZWF010000193.1 GCA_022572285.1 Nitrososphaerota archaeon
CGAGTACCGAAAATTGGGATCCGAAAGTCATTCTCAATCGAATCATAGGCTACATAGGTTGTGAATGATCTATGAGGAATAAAGATTACATTAGCATTTCTCATCATTTGCTGGTTATTTTCCTTCGTTATTTCATTAAATTTTTCTAATAACATAATTTGATCTACAATGCGTCGAAAAGCCTTGTAAGGTCTTTCCCTACCCCGTTGGCATACGACTAACGTTCTAAGATTCTCTTCTTTTGCTCCGTCCATGATATCGAGAGCAGAATGACTCCCTAGTGCGCAAATTGTGAGCGCCGTTGGATCATAACTCTTGACCATGCTCGCCATTTCATCCCGGGAAATCAAATTACCCTACCTTGACCCTGCCGTTCTTTAAACTAAACTATACATTCTCTCTAGCTCACGTAAACCTTAAGCGATACAATTTTGCCGAATGAAGGGATACACGTGATCGAGGCGAAATCAATAACCAAGAAGTTCAAGAAATTTGTGGCCTTAGATTCTGTTAGTTTTGAACCTAGGACAGGCGAAATCTTCGGTCTTCTAGGGCTAAATGGGGCTGGGAAAACCACAACGCAAAGAATAGTTTCGACCGTCTTCAAGCCGACCTCCGGCGAGGCCTTGGTTAACGGATTCAGCATTACCACACAGGCGTCACAGGTGAGGAAAAGTATTGGTTTCGTGCCGACCGAGGTAGGACTATACGATCGTTTGACCGGGCGAGAGGTCGTCCGGTATTTTGGACGCCTGAATGACATGGATGGTCGTGATCTAGAAGAGAGGATCGATGCCGTATTTGGGATACTTTCACTCGGGGAGTACGCGGATAGAAGGTGTGGAGAGCTTTCTCGAGGAAATAAGCAGAAGATCGCCATTGCAAGAGCGATAGTACACGACCCTCCCGTTTTCCTGTTTGACGAACCTACATCCGGCCTAGACGTTCTATCAGCACGCTCGGTTATAGATTTCATGAAGAAAAGTAGAGATGATGGAAAGACTATGCTATATTCTACACACGTAATGAGCGAAGCAGAGGAGATATGTGACAAGATAGGGGTTATTCATGATGGGAGGATGCTCTATACTGGAGGCCTGAAAGAGTTTATTGAGGGAAAGAGAGGCTTAGAAGATGCTTTCACTAACGCGTTGAGAGTGAATGCGAAATGAGTCTCAAGCATATACATACAGTCTTTAGGAAAGAAATCCTCGACACCGTTCGCGATCGCAGAACCCTCCTTGCCTCCGTGCTCATACCAGTAATGCTAATGCCCGCCATGATCCTTGGCATTCCACTTCTTTTCGCAGGAACAGAGGTTCGGCTCGAAGAACAGCGTCAAACGATTGCGATTATAAATCCAGCCGAGTCTCCCGAGCTTCTTGACCTTCTCATAGCCAGTGACTCTTTGATCCTGGTAGAACTTGTTGGGGGACCAGTGGATACCGTAAGAAACGGTAATGCATCAATTGTACTTGAGTTGGATGACCAGTTTGGAGAAAGCCTATCTCGCGAGAAGCCTGGAAATCTTACTATTTACTTCGATGCATCTAGCAGGAGATCTACTACCGCTTATTCAAAACTTCAGGTCGTCCTCGGCCAATTCAATCGTATGATAATTAATGAAAGGCTGGAGGTAAGGGAGATCGACCTCGATGTCATCAGGCCACTAGAACTCTTCGCTTTGAACGTGGCAACCGAAGAAGAAGTCTCTGGCTTGGTTCTTTCACTCATCCTTCCTCCTATCTTGGCAATGCTCGTAGCTACTGGAGGAATGAACGCAGCCATGGATATGACGGTCGGAGAGAAGGAGCGGCATACACTCGAAGCTCTCCTTGTAACTTCTGCAAAGAGATGGGATCTAGTCGCGGGAAAGTTCCTGGCGGTTCTTGCTGTTACCCTTCTTACCACTTTGGTCCTGATTCTTAGTCTTGGATTCTGGATTCAGGGACCTCTTGGATCTGGATTCGGCTCCCCAGAGCAGTCACTATCACTGAGCTTTAGCTTTCAAACTAGTCTAATTATCTTCGGAGTACTATCTCTCCTTGCCGTCATGCTCTCAGGTTTATCCATGGCTGTTTCTACCCTGGCGAAGAGTTACAGAGAAGCAGGTAACTACGTCGCACCAGTGATTTTCCTGGTACTTGCAGGGAGCTTCGCCGCATTTGGAATCTCGATCGAAGATGCAAGTCTCAATCTCTTCGCAATTCCAATCCTCAACATCACATTAATTGTAGAAGAGGTCTTGTTGAATACGTTGGACTTTTCTCATTTGCTGTTAACTATGGGGGTAACGGCTGTTCTTTCTCTGATAACACTCTACTTCGCAGCGTGGGTGTTTAAGAGGGAGGGTGTACTCTTCAGGACTTAGTCCGAGAGCTATATTATCGCTTTTCTCCGAGTTCTAACTAGGCGTCCGATCTTAGCTTTAATGTCAGATATCCCTTCGATTTTGATTCGGACAGACTCACCCTCAACGAAGAGGGTTTGCCCCTCTACCCAAATGTCCGTTTCTTCTCCAGTGAGGTCTAAGATTATGTCCCCCCGTTCGCCGCTTACGTCGAAAATATCTTCGGGGAAGGAGTCAAGAAGCTCTGAGCCGATTCCCAAGATACCAGTGCTGTCGGTTATTGTAATATACTCATTCCGTAAACAACTTTTTGGTTGTTTTGAGTAAAAATTTTCCTGCTCATATTCATATCCGTATGATTTATTAGCGCTTAAACACCACCCTTGGTGGTTTTCTTTGGCAGAAAGGCCTCTCCTGAGGGAACTCGGCCTATCCAGTTACGAGCAGGATGCCTATCTCCAGATTCTTAGAAGAGGAAAAACGAATGCGACCGATCTCGTTCGTGCAGGTTCAGTTCCTCTCGGACGGATATATGGGGTACTGAAAGAACTTGCGACGAAAGGCTTGATTGATGTTGATCGGATGGAGGTTCCCCAGGTCTATTCTACCAA
>JACZWF010000030.1 GCA_022572285.1 Nitrososphaerota archaeon
TTCCTTTTGATAATCCTTACTCTAAGGTACGGAGTCAGAGGGCTGCGATCAGTATTCTCGGCGAACGTCTATCTTACTGGGATGGCGGTAATCCTATCTCTGGATGCCCTTTTTCCTTTTGATACACTAGGACCCCTACAAGCGATAGTACCACTTCTTCTCGGAGGTGTCAGGGGGCTAGTCAACCTGTTCCAATTAGGAGAGATAGGTCTTACTGAGAATATATTGACTCTTTATGGGTCCGAGGGGACGTTCTCATTTGCTGTTTTCTGGCCCTCGGCAGGAGTACATAGCATGATTATCTATTCTCTCATCATGTCCATCTTTCTATTCAAACTTGATATTCCAGTGCTCAAGAAACTCATCTTCCTTATCGCGGGGACTGTTGGGACCTTTGCTGTAAATGTTTTCAGAATTTTCTTGCTTGCTGCATATGTGTTGACGGTCTCAACAAACCCCGCAAGGTTCGAGGAATTCCATAATGTAGCTGGCGAAATAGTTTTTCTACCTTGGATAATGGGTTATATCTTCTTTATCTACAGGGTGGCAAGATAATGGAAGAGAAGATTGGCACGGTAATCGTGAAACTCTAATGACGCTTAAGGATCTTCTTTTTTTACTGTATTTGGGTATTTCGTGGGTTCTTGTGCTCTATGGGACAAATCTCTATTATCTATTATTCAAATCAATTCGAAACCACAACGTCCCGATGCAAATGGCGTTGAATCCCATGCCTACTGTGACCATCCAACTTCCAGTATACAACGAGATGTACGTGGTTAGAAGACTTGTAACGTCAATATGCAAGATCGATTATCCGAAATCAAATATGGAGATTCAAGTCCTTGATGACTCTAACGACGATACCGTGAATATATGCAATGACGTTGTCCAGGAATTCAAGAAGCAGGGGTACGATATCGAACATATCAGACGGGGGACTAGGAGTGGCTTCAAAGCTGGCGCTCTTCAGAACGGACTTTCGCGCGCAAAGGGGGAATTCATCGCGATTTTCGATGCAGATTTCTTACCGAACCCCGATTTTCTAACCCAGATACTCCCATACTTCGCTTCAAGGGAAGTTGGTTTAGTACAAGCAAGATGGGGTCATCTCAACGAACAATACTCTTCTCTTACGAAGGCACAGGCACTCAGCTTGGACGCCCACTTTCTCATAGAGCAGAGAGCCCGAAGCTACTCTTCTCTCTTTATGAACTTCAACGGAACGGCTGGAGTTTGGAGGAAAGAATGTTTAGAAGACGTAGGAGGATGGAAAGCATCTTTGGCTGAAGATCTTGACATTAGCCTTAGGGCACAATTGCAGGGCTGGAAGCTAGTCTTCCTTCCAGAATTGATCTGTCCGGCCGAACTTCCCGTCCAGATGAACGCTTCAAAGAGACAGCAATTTAGATGGGCAAAGGGTTCTATTGAATGCGCAATTAGACACAGCAGGACTATACTTTTTTCTAAATTCCCTCTAGAGACCAAATTCCAAGCTTTTATGCAGCTTACGAGGCATGTGATTCATCCCTTTATCATCGCCCAGTTCATCATACTCCCAATTCTAATGTTGGCAAAATTCGATCTTGCACCAGTAACCGCAATTCTGACGCAGCTACTCCTAGGTCCACCAATCTACGGCTATGCCTTAATGAGGCTTTATGGCAACCAATGGTTCAAGAAAGTTCCGGCCTACTTCTATCTTCTCCTCTTCGGCGCCGGAATCTCTGTCAATAACTCAGGGGCAGTAGCCCAGGCTTTGCTCAAAAAGAAGAGTGATTTTCTTCGGACCCCGAAGTTCGCGGTAAAAGCCAGGAAAGACGAATGGAAGGGAAAAAAATACACTCTTCCCATTACAGGGACTGCACTTGGGGAATCATTGATGGTCGGGTGGGGAGTTATCACTATTCTTGTGGCATTGCTTACAGGAAATTTCTTCTTGTTACCCCATATCGTAATCCTCACATTAGGTTTTGCTTACGTTGCCTCTCTGAGTGTGCTACACTCAATCGGAACCAGCGTGCCAGGGGCGGGCTGAACGAGTGAACCCAAGGACCGCTGCCCTGATGCTGATTGTGTTAACTGTATTGGGAGGAATTGTCACATATGCGCATTACTTCAATACTTGGTACGCAATAGACAGGGGACGTGCTCACCTTAGTAGAGCTGAAACCTCCGCCTTTGCCGATGGAATGGCAGCCTCAATAAGTGATGCGACTGAGCTTATTCCGCAAACCGGAAACCCGGTGTGGTGGTTTCCCACCGTACGGACTGACTTTGAACGGATCCAGGAAGACCTAGACGGAATTATTGAGAGGACTTCAATCCTCGAGGCAATGCCGCGGGACCGCGATGCGTATCAGCAAGGGATGGACGACCTTCGCGGGAAACTGAAGACTGTCCAGGAACAGCTGGGGGAAGCTTCGGCCTTCTTCTTTGTTGACCCTTTCAGTCTCCTCATCTCACTCTTCTGGATCATAGCGGTCTCGATACTTTTTGCATTAAGGTCCAGAGGGTTCGGCAAGGACATTACTGGAGAACCCTGAACATTGAACAATCAGAGGATTACTACTGGCTAATGAACCTTAATTAGGGTCTATTGTTTCGCGAGGGCCTTCCGCCAGACAAGGATTGCCACCACGGCCTCCAGAGTCAGAACTGCGCCAGACACACCAATGACGATGATGGTATTCTGATTGAAGAGACTCTGCAAACTCAACTGAATTGATGTGGTTTCAGAATCAATTGTGAATTCCGTCTGGCTAATGATTCCATTGACGGATGCTTCGACCTGGTAGACTCCTCCCGGAAGCCTGGCGGATACGGTAGCTTCTCTCCAATCTAAGTGAATAGGCGGCATAGACAATGAACTAACGCCTTTGATGATTATCTCTCCAGGAGGAGCGGGAAGTCCGAAAGCATCTACTACATCGATTAAGACTGTCCCCTCGCTTGCAACTATAGTAGTACTCGAGAAGCTTCTTAAGCTCAGGGTGGTTGGTCTGGCTGTATTGACCGTGATCGAGTTGATCGCGAGTTCGAACTGTGTACTAACCTCTGCTTGAGGAAGAAGGACGAACGTTGTATCACCCACCTTGGCCGTCTGGAGATTTGTCGAAGTGAGATTTATATTATAATTAAGTATCCGTCTGCCTGTGAATTCATTCTCAACATTGATTGTTGCTAGGAGAGGGGTCACTCGTGTTCGCCAGAGAGATTCAAGGCCGTTGACCTTAGCAGCCAAAATTATCTGGTAGCTTTTTGGAGTGACAAGAGGCTGATCAAAGGAATACCTCAAGGGTGAGTCTAAGGACGAAAGGCGTACACTTGAATCAGGATCAATTATGATCTCATTTGGAAATATCACGATAGGAATCCTTTCGACGTGAATGATCCCCTCAAATTCCAAGAAGACTGAAAGGAGGCTTCTCCCGTACTTCGGCGGGACTAGCCATGGCTTGTTTATTTGTCCGATTGTTGGAATATCGATCGCAAGAACTTCATTAGGTTCCTCAGATACCGTTGCCGAGACCCTAGGGGTATCGGCAATTCCTTCATCGATAAATGTTAAGAAGAGGGATTCTCCCGTCCTCTTGGAGAGAGCAATCTCTGAGGACATTTCAGCCCACACATTCAGCGGTCCCAGGGCTCCGCCCTCATACTCTATACCCAAATCCAGTCCAGGCGCATTCAGAGTTGGGGCGTGCAAAGAGACCCGTATACGTCTTAGACCGTTCTCGACTTCAAGTGATTCTAGTCTAATGTTTATCGGGTTACCTTCAATTATAACGCTTGAGAAAATATCGACAGGGTCATCTTGCGTACGACTGGTCAAGATAATCTCGACCGAGGTCGGAATTTCATCGAGCCCTAGCGATATGATTCCATCTATCAGCAATGACTGTTCAGAAAGTGATACCCGCTCCTGATGAGAGACCGGTTCGATGAATTGCTCCCCTAGCTCAAGAAAAACGGAAAATGATCCAGCTGCGCCCTCGAAGGAAAGGGTGTAAATTCCAAGTAGATCTTCATTCGAAAACGTGTGAACGCGGAAGGGATTTGTACCGATAGGTAATCGGACAACAGTTGAATCTCCCGGGCCGAATAAACTTACAAGGGCAGGAAATTGGGGGAACACCCATAGTGACTCTCCGCGTACGAAAACAGGTATTCCGATCTTAGAATCGAAGAGGTTCTCGGGAGAATAGCCAATTCGTGCGCTGATTTCTACTTCGACAATCTGAGCGCTTCCATAGGGGACTAACGGGACAAGAAGTGCGAGAAGTGTCGCTAGAAAGAAGATCCTATCCCTCATCTTTTTGCTCTCCACAGAAGTCTTGTTCTCAAGCCATCTCCGAGGCCTATTAAAATAATAAGGCCCATTACACCGATCAAGCCTGCCATCAGGGCTAACTCTGCAGACCCAGTTAGCTGTGAAATTCCTACAATAAGGCCAATGTCGAGTGCCACTGCGAGGAGAATAGAAAAACCGACTGACTTGAGATTGGAAAAGCGCATCCTTGATGATCTTTTTACGCTTTGTTCAAGTGAGACATCTTCCTCTGAATGTCTCCTGAAGAGACGATAGTAGAGGAAGAGCGCAGCAGAGAGAGCGAATATTGTTCCAGTGTAAATCCTACCTGTCCCCAACTGAAGTGATTGAGTCATGCCCAGCTCCACTGGAGGGACCGGGATAGGCGTTTCAAGAATGTTTGCGATTACAAATTGAACAATAAAAAGGGTTTGAAGCAAGACTCGTGTCCCGGCCTCTTCCAACACTCTCCCTGTAGATACGATTCCCGCGGGCGAAATCACAGTCGATAGGACAAAAGCAACTAGTCCGTAGATCACCATAGTCATCAATACTGCCCCGGCGGGTGTACCCTTACCGCGAATAATTGAAGACCCATGACTCACAATGGCAATAATTGGGATGACAATGGCAAGACTCGCAATGCCCGCTAGGTACAAATCTGCTGCAGCCCCGAAGTAAAGTGGGAGCCTGTTGCCAACTGGTGAAAGCAGGAGGCCTACCATCAGAAGAGATGGTAGAACAACGGGCACTGTTAGTGTGGCTATAAGGAATGAATCTTGAACAGCCCCTGAACCTACTCTGATCCTGTACACGTAAGCTCCCACTCCTGCTAGAGCCATGAAAGCTGATATGGAGTTGAAATTAATCTCGATAATCGAGCGGAGGAGAATGAATATCGAGTTCTGGTATTGGCCAGTTATGAGTATTAACAAGTACGGTGAGGCCATCCCCCCAAAAAGTAGGATTACAAATATGAATGATTGCGGAGGGTTATTTTGAATTGCCAAATTAAGTCTCCAAAACTAGACTAGAGCGCGAGAATGCGTCGAGAGCTCTGATAACTAGCATACTCTGGCTACAGATTTGAGCTGAGATCCCGCCGGAGGCAAGCTGAGTTAACAGCGCTTCAAGATGTCCCAATTCCCAATTCCCGATTATTTCACTTGCCTGAGTAACTCTAACATCTTCACCGTCGTACTTGATGAAGGACGTGGTGTCAAGAATAAGGGCATGCAGAAATTGGTACTTGATGATGGCTCTCCTTAGGATCATTGGATCAACGGTCCTGGGATATGGAGAGTCCAGAACCAGCAAAATTAGCGATCTAGGTTTGGAGGCAGTAATAGCGGAGTTTATCATAGAATCCAAGTCGAGATTGGGATCGGGCGATAAATTGCACAATCTTGATGCTATCTCCAGAGGGCTGCCATCAGTACGGTCGACCGCTCCGTAACTAGAATAGACTACTTGAAATTCTCCCCCGGTCTTCACTGCAAGATGGGCAAGCACGATGGCAAGTTCAGCGGCAGCGTCGAGTTTCCGTCCTCCGATCTCTCCTTCCCCTGTTGTGTCGGTGTTTAAGATCACGAGGGTGACGTTCAATGACTGCTCATATTCTTGCTCTTTCGTTTTGGGCAATCGCATCGGGGATTTGGCCATCGCCTTCCAGGCAACCTGTCGATAGTCATCTCCTGGATAGTATTCTCTGATACCGCTGAACTCTGATCCATGAGAAGTACTCACCGTCGAGCGCTTCAGGGGCCTCATCCCTATGTGTACCCTACCCCTGAGTATCTCCTCCCCGACTCTCATACTTGGGTAAACTTGGATTTCTGAATGGGATTGAATGCTCCTACTTGTCTTAAACATCCCGAATCTGTCCGTTATTATTAGCTCTGTGTTTCCGACCTTCCAGTTACCCATTTGCAATGCCTTCAGGTTGTACTCGACAGTCTTCGTCTCTCCCTTGGAGAGAGACTCGATCCAAAAATCGTTAGGCGCATCTATCTTGAAGCCGTAGGGAATCTTCTCTATAGCCAGAAGAGGGCCTAAAGTTGGTCCTGGGTTTGTAAATTCAATAGTTAGGAGAATATCATCTCCAACAAAGGCTCTTCGAGCTAGGCTCTTTACTTCAACCTTGACAGTGTGAAGTCTACGACTTGAATTAATGTAGAGGATAGATTCTATTCCCAAGATGGAAAGGACGAAGAGTGCGACAGTGGAAAACACGCCATCGAATGCAAGAGTCGACGCTGCGACTAGGCCAAGGGTCGAGCTGAGTATAGATACCCCTCTCCTTGTAAGCAAATGATATCATCTTGGGGGTTCTGTTGCTGAGATAGCGGTTGAGAGGACATTGCTGACTGCGTCATAGTTGTAAGGCCTAAGAGATTTGGCACTTCTTAGGACGTATTCAGGACTCAATATGATCCTGTGATTCAAAACATGAAAGATGAGGCTTTTGACATCATCAGGAGTAACATAGCTTTTTCCATTAATTGCCGCAAGTGCTCTGCTTGCAGCAAGAAGGTGGACAGAGGCACGCGGACTCCCTCCCAACAAGACCTTCTCCTCGTCCAGCCTTGTAGCACCCACCAGGGAGACGACGTAATCCATAACTTCGTGAGATATCGTAACACTTTCCCTGATTTGATCCCTCGCACTGCGTACCTCCTTTGCTGAGACAACCGGTTGGACGGTGCTAAGATCTGTTGCTGCTGAAGCTCGATTCACTATCTCAATTTCATCTGATTTCTCGGGCACTTCAACGATCAGCCTTAACATGAATCTATCGAGTTGGGCTTCTGGCAGAGGATAGGTTCCTTGCATCTCAACAGGATTCTGAGTCGCTATCACGATGAAGGGAGCTGGAAGCAACCTGGTTACACCTTCAACGGTCACTTGCTTTTCTTGCATCGCTTCGAGAAGAGCGGATTGTGTCTTAGGTATGGCCCTGTTTATCTCGTCAGCGAGGACGACGTTACCAAAGATCGGCCCCTCTCGGAATACAAATTCTTGATCTTTTGCATTGAAAATGAATGTGCCAGTTATATCGGCGGGCAACATGTCTGGTGTCAACTGAATTCTCTTGAAGTCGAGTCCTAATCCCTTGGCGAACGCTTTTGCGATTAGGGTTTTGGCCACCCCGGGGACGCCTTCTAATAGGACGTGTCCATCTGCCAATAAGCCCACGGAAAGTAATTTGATAGTCTCAGTTTTTCCGACAATAATTTTTGAGATCTCGTTCTCCAACTTGAAGTAGAGATTCTTAGCTTCGATCAGAGTCATCTCCCGCTCGTCCCCCGGAGATCTAAGCGTGAATAAAGGCTACCGATCTCTTTGAATCTATCGGCATTAACTTTCCTCTTCAAACTAGCTTCACTAAGAGATATCAAATACTTCAACTCCTCTTTCGAGCCGGAGTGAGGTATCTCTCCGTTCAGAGATCGCTTAGCTTGATCCAGGACTATCCTTATAGCCGGGGAATAGTCCGGATTCGGTTTAAGGACTCCCATAAGTGCCTTGGCGGTGGGACTAATTCCCACTTTTCCATCATCTAGCTTCGGATTCTTCACCCTCCTTCCATAAAATCTTGCATAGATAGCTGCTGAGAGTGCTACACCCATTACAGCCAAAATCAAGTAATTGACCAAAAATCTCTTACCCCGCTATGGCCTCTTGGCTTTAGCTCTTATGCCGCCTTTCCGACGGCTTATTTCGTTTACGAGTCCCGCGATGGACTCAAAGCTGGACGCATCTCCCTTATTACCAAAACGGGTAGCCTCGTAATGCAGGTATGCCTCCTTAATCAGTGCTGAGACATTGCGGAGCTCGGGGGAACTCTCCAAGACTGTCCTCAGGAGTTCGAATTCAGTCCAGTCCTTGGAGCCGGTTTCATTAATAGATGGAATCAAATCCCTAAGGGACTTGTAGACGAAAATAATTCCTTCATCGAACTCACCGTTTGTTTTGAATCCTTCGAGCCGACGGTTCATTTCATCACTTCCGAACGAGATAAAGCTCGTAGTCTGGTCTGATGAGAAAGAAGGTTGATGTGTTCTCTTATGCATGAAGGGATAAACGAGTCCAAGTACCGTAACGGCCGCGAGAGAGGCCATGGCTATGAACATCCCAGTTAGCAAATTGGAAGCAAGAATTCCTCCCAAGACCAAAGCGAGCGTGCCTTCCAATCTAACCATCGAGTTGGATTGTGTACACTGCGGCCTCAGGAGGGTTCTCCGGATTAAAATTGGATACGATGAATGGTTCGACAGGCGTCAATTCAATTATTGAACTTCCTTCAAAATTAATGAAGCCTATGACATCGAGGCTAGAGACCTTGCGCGTGCCGCCTTCGGCGACATTCACTCGTAGCTCTACGACGCGAGGGTCAATCACAAGTATATCTCTCTCATAAATCATGATGACGGTCTCACCGGCGAGGACTACACCATCTCCTCTAGTATCACGAAATTCCAGTCTATAAGACGATATTGTTGTTTTAGAGAGAACCCATTTGATAGCATAGACCCTTACATCCCCCGGGATGGTTACGGTTTCGTTGGCATCTATACCTTG
Source organism: Nitrososphaerota archaeon (assembly GCA_022572285.1). Taxonomy (GTDB): domain Archaea; phylum Thermoproteota; class Nitrososphaeria; order Nitrososphaerales; family UBA57; genus B1T1B5. The sequence continues at coordinate 8,894 of JACZWF010000030.1, forward strand.
GTAATCAACCCTTATCGTATAATTCCCTGGTGATAGCCTGAAGAGAGCCCTTCCTCTATCATCGGTCCTCCCGGACACAGAGAGGGTCCGCGTTTCTCCAGCCGAGATATCAAAACTCTCCCAGAAGACCTCGACCAATTGAGAGCTAAGAGGCGTAAGAGACGGGGGTGAATCTTCTGTCAGCTGCACATCAATTTGGAGTGTGAGTAAGCCTTGCCGGCCAAATACTCCCCCTCCTAGGAAAGGGTTCTGCTCTGGTGTTTGACCTCCTTCGGAAGGATTAATACCCGAACTCTGAACAATCTGAATCAAGTAAAAGATCAATATTGAGGCAACCGCGAGTGCTAAGATCCCCCCTGTAGCAGTTCTGATGCTCTCTCGTCTCAAATAGTACGAGCCATCCTTAGAACCATTTAAACCTGCCCAGAGGCTATAATGTAATATTCTTTTCGTGTATTCCCTTTCTATCGATAATGAGAAGATCCACACCGTCTCCACTCGAAGAATCCCGAGCAATTGCCGTCTTTATCGATTTTAGGACCAGATCGCTGGCCTCTTTCTCACTCATGCCCTTCTTGTAGCCTGCCTCTACAATCCCAATAGCTAATTCAGCTCCGCTCCCTACAGTTGCATATTCATCCGGAATAACTGACCCTAACGGATCCAGAACGTAAACAGAAGGTGTTCCGTCAACTCCAGCGACTACTATCTGGGTGAGAAGAGGAAAATAGCGGTTCTGGAACATAATGACCGACATGAGTTTTGCGACTGAATTTGGCGCCACAGGTCTTCTCAATTCGAGTTCTAGGATCCTAGTATGAGACTGCACTTGTCTGATCAGAACTTGCATGTCAGCGATCATTCCCGCAGCGGCTGCACCGACCCTATCTGTTATTTTAAAGACCTTCTTTCCAGATCGACTCGTAACATAATTACCGTAGGAAATCCTTTTCTCAGCCCCTAGAATAACTCCATCGGCATAGATCATTCCAACGACTGTAGCGCCGGGAATGAAGGCGGGAAAAGCCAATTTTTGATCTTCAACTTGGGCTGTGGAGCTAACTATTAAGGATTAATAACGACTTCAAAGAGGCCCTCTGAGACCTTAAGAATTTGAGATCTTACCCCGACAATTTGTTCTGCTATGACCAGATTGGTTCTCAAATGTTCAGTTATGGATGAAGTTGTGAATGTGGAGGGCTCTCTTGCAAGAGAGAGTAGTGGGACCACCATATCTGCGAGGTGGTGGTCTAGGGACGCTTTGGAGTTGTACTCTCTGAGAAATTGGCTTGCGGTTTCCCTGCCCACTAACTCGGCGGCCTTCCCCCTTTCGCCGAAACCATCGGCGCCGATGTAGGTATCTGAGTCCTCCACGGAGTAGATGCAAATAGCAGTACCGGGAGATTGAGCCTCCTCGACTCTCGAATCAAGCCCATTGACTTTCACCCCATTGACCCGAATGAAATCGGATGCGGATTTCCCTTGCCTTTCAGCAACAGAGGCGGGGAGGCCTGAGCAAAGACTCGAAATCCGGGTTGGACCGTGCACCGTATGCCTCAGATCTATCGGTTTAATTCGAGTAGGTGGGTATATTACACAATAGACTCTGCCTCCACCTTTAGGATAGAATCCCCGTCTCCTTATCTCAAGGTTGACTCTTATCCCAAGAAGCTCGTATAAGGGGATGATGACTTGACGGAAATAATCCATTGTCGGGCTCCATTTTACATCTGTGCCTCCTCGAATATTGAGATGAACATTTTTTCCACTTATAGAAATCGCTTGGATCAGAGCCTGGAGAAGCAATGTAACACTCCCGGCAGTCCCCAGATCGAGAGCTAATTCTTTTTCCCGAATTTTCTTGGGGGTGAAACGAACTATAGTTGAATCTTGCTTCATTCCGTAGACTTCTGCATCGCATAACTCTGCTATCGCTTTGATTGCCCAGAAATGCTGCGGCCTTAGTCCTGGTTTGGGTCTCTTAGCTCTTATGTTGTATACTTCCACCTCGACTCCGAGTGCGGCCGAGAGTGAAATGGAAGTCCTCAAGATCTGTCCTCCACCCTCACCTATTGAGCCGTCAATTGAAATCAACGGCACTAGACTTAGATCGCCCTTTAAATAGAAAGCCTTCTGCCTATGGTTTCCCAATTGAGGTTAAGGGTTGGAGCCCTAGTGGGACGATTTCAACCGTTGCACAACGGTCATGTTGAGGCAGTAAATTTTGCCCTGACCAAGGTCGATCTACTTTACATAATCGTTGGTAGTGCGGAGAAGAGTCACGAGAAAAGGAACCCCTTCACGGCGGGG
>JACZWF010000194.1 GCA_022572285.1 Nitrososphaerota archaeon
ATGGCCATCCGTCTCAGCCTAAATATGGCGAACAATATCGGAAGGGCAAATTAACGCATCACATGGGAGAAGCTAGAGTTATTCGGACAGTAAAGGAAATGCATGAACAAGGGCTAAGTCTTCGGCAGATTGCAAAGTTTCGCGATACCATAGGAGTCCCCACTAAGAACCGAGGAAAGAAATCTCCCACGGAATCAATACTTTCTCTTGGAGAAGGCTGGGATTAGATTTCCAAAAAGGATCAGTTCTTCCAGTCAGATCGATCGGCCTGTCATCGTAAAAGTTATGGAGGCAAAAAGGGGAATAGAGAGAGCGTTCTTTACATCCACTTCAGAAAAAGATTTCGAAGAAAAAGCTGCAAGGAGGATACAGGCCGGCATAATCACTCAGGAGAATCTCGATGACGCATTAATAGAGGAATTAATCATTGGTACGTACTTTAACTTCAATTTCTTCTATTCGCCAATAAAGAATGAGGTTGAGTTCCTTGGAATTGACCGGCGGCTGCAAACCAATCTCAATGATTTTGTGTCCCTACCGGCATCCCAGCAGCTCGAGATTGATCAGGATTTACAAAACATTGAGATTGGACACATGCCTGCGACCATCAGGGAGTCCATGCTGGAGAAGGTCTTCGAGATCGGCGAAAGATTCGTAGACGTCACAAAAAAAGAGTATCCACCCGGAATAATTGGCCCTTTTGCCCTTCAGAGTGCAATAACTAAGGATTTGGAAATTGTGGTCTTTGACGTCTCACCAAGGGTCCCCGGGAGCCCGGTCCTGGCAATGAGTCCTTACACCCGCTATTATTACGGTGAGTCATTTGGGACGGGCAGAAGGATTGCAATGGAAATCAGGAATGCATTGAAGGGTGAAAGACTGCATGAAGTGGTTACATAGATGAAGACCATAGCCACGCTCGGATCCCACTGCGCTCTTCAAATCCTAAAGGGAGCCAAGGACGAGGGATTCGAGACAGTCATAATCACCAAGAAATCTAGGGAGGGGTTGTATAGACGGTTCGACTTCGTTGATAATTTTATAGCTGTGGAACATTTTTCGGAAATTACGGAATCAGCTCATTTGGCGCGGCTTAACGAGTTAGATTCTATACTCATTCCACATGGTACACTCATCTCCGAAGTCGGCATTAAGAAAGTCGAGAATGATCTTTCCATCCCATTCTTTGGAAGCAGAGGAATTCTGAAGTGGGAAGCTGATAGGGACCTAAAGGAGAGGTTGATGAAGGAATCTGACTTCAGAACACCAAAAATCTTTGAATCTGCCGAGGACATTGATAGGTTGACGATTGTGAAACGATCAGGTGCTGCCGGAGGCTTTGGGTACTTTCTCGCGAAAGATCTTGCATCATTCAACGAAAATATGAGTAGGCTTCGATCTGCCGGTATTCTTCAGAGTGATGAGGAAGTACAAATACAAGAATATGTTGTTGGGGTGCCAGTATACTTCCAATTCTTCTATTCAAAAGTCAAGAATCGGCTGGAGCTAATCGGCATAGATAGGAGATATGAGACGAATGTCGACGGCCTAGGCAGATTGCCAGCTTGGGAGCAATTAGAAATGAAAGAAGGTTTCTTCCCGTCCTATCTCGTAGTCGGAAACAGTCCGTTGGTACTAAGGGAGTCTTTATTGAACTACGTATTTGAAATGGGAGAAAAATTCGTGGAGGCCTGTACTAGATTGGTACCTCCTGGTATGATCGGACCTTTTTGCATAGAAGGTGTTTACAACGAGAAAGGGGATTTCATCGCCTTCGAATTCTCAGGGCGGATTGTCGCAGGTACGAATCTCTACGTGAGTGGATCTCCATATTCCTCGCTCCTCTTTGATCAGCCAGTAAGTATGGGCAGACGTATCGCAATTGAAATAAGAGAAGGAGTCGAATCAGGTTCAATAGGAAAGCTTCTCACCTGAATATGGGAACCAACATTCTAGAGAAACCAAATGGGATTGAGGTAGCTCAAGATATCCTCAGAAGCCGGAAGGCAAAGATTCTGAAGATCCAGGGTGCGCGCAAGGCAGGAGTTCTTTTGATAATCTATGGTCGGAGGAACAAGAAGATTCTATTCATAAAAAGAAGTAACAAAGTCAGATATCATCAAGGCGAGATTTCGCTGCCAGGAGGAGCGTATGATAGCAGAGATAGCAGTCTTGTTGATACAGCAATTAGAGAGACGTCTGAGGAGATTGGATTGTCTATTGAGCCATCCGCCATCTGGGGTCAGCTGGATGATGTGCCCACCCATGTATCAAATTTCGTTATCAGCCCCTTTGTAACTCATCTCGATCACCTTCCGTCACTGAGAGTGAATCTGGACGAAGCAGTGGATGTCATCGGAACGCCAGTCAGAGCTCTGTTAGGAGCGCAGTCCAAGAGACTTGCAGGCTCGAGAGGTTTACGAAGCGGGATAGGCTTCTTCAGGGTGGGAGAGGACATTGTATGGGGGGCCACAGGAACTATTGTCAGGCAATTTCTAGATATTATTACATATGGTAAGGACTAATTAGGTAGAGGATAAAATCATGGAACTATCGAGTCTTGAGCTTAGTAGCATCGTTGACATGCTAAATAGAGAGCTCTTACCTGCGGAAGGCCCATACTATCTTAGCAACATGTACTCTGTCTTCGATGAGGCCTTCTTGTTTAGATTTCATCACGCTTTGCTCCCCAAGAAACAGCTGATAGTTTCGCCAGGCAAGGGTCTCTGGATTACAAGGTATTCTCTTGAAGAGACAGGATCGAGTGGATATGTCACCTCTCTGAGAAGACAGCTGGAAAGGGGGAGGGTAACCGCTGTGGAGCAGCCTCATGGTGAAAGGATATGTCTAATAGGTTTCGATACAAAATCTGGCATGAGGAAACTAGTTTGTGAATTCTTCA
>JACZWF010000031.1 GCA_022572285.1 Nitrososphaerota archaeon
GAAAGACCAGAAGGAGAAGATGATGGAATGGCATAAAGAGTTGCTCGCTAAAGAGGACTCGTTCAAGGATGCCTTCGTTTTCTTTAATAATCATTTCGCCGGCTTTGGACCCTCATCAGTGAATGAATTCAGGAGACTAAGTGGTCTTATCGAAAAGGAGTGGACAACCTCCGAAAAAGGAGAAGCGAGTCCCAATCAGGCGAGCTTGAGCGATTTTTAGAGTTTAGTTGAAACAATGTCGAGAGTAATCCTTCACATCGATATGGACTCGTTTTATGCGTCGGTAGAGAAGGCGGCTCATCCAGAATATAGGGATTTACCTTTAGTGGTAGGAGCCGATCCCAAAGAGGGGCAAGGAAGAGGGGTGGTTGTAGCTGCATCGTACGAGGCAAGGAAGTATGGAGTCAAATCTGCGATACCCATTTCCAGAGCCTACAAGCTCTGCCCAGATTGCAAATACATCAGACCAAATTTCGCCCTATATAATCGGGTTTCCAGGAGAGTAATGGATATCTTACGGGAGTTTGTAGACAAATTTGAACAGGCTAGTATCGACGAAGCATACGCGGATGTCTCAGACATCGTCGACTATGGGGGGGTAAGGCAATATGCGAATACCATCAGAGAAGAAATCCGAGGCCGGGAAGCTCTTACGTGTTCAATAGGGGTAGCCCAGAATAAATCGATAGCAAAGATCGCCTCAGATCTCCACAAGCCAGACGGACTAACCATAGTCCTTCCCGAGGAGTCGAAGAGTTTTCTCGCTCCATTGCCAGTCAGAAGTATAAGCGGTGTAGGTAGGAAAACAGAGGAGGCGCTCAAAGAGCTCGGAATAGAGACTATTGGGCATCTAGCAGAGATCCCCGGACAAGATCTTGTAAAGATCTTCGGAAGGAACGGGGTATGGATCTGGGGAATTGCGAATGCCGAGGAGAGAAGTGAGGTGCTTGAGAGAGATGAGATCAAGTCGATTAGCCATGAGCACACTTTTTCTGAAGATGCTTCGGATCCAAGTGTCGTCCGAAATGAGATAGATCAGTTGTCTCATATGGTCCATAGGAGACTGATGAGAAATTCCATGGCTTTCAGGACGGTTGGAATCAAGGTCCGGTTTGAGAATTTCGCCACCTTCACCAGAGAAAGGAGCCTTCCTGATCACATAGAAGGGGTAGATTTCATTGCAGCTGAAGCCAATTCCCTCTTCGACGAATTCGAGGATATGGGCAAGAAGAAGATACGGCTAATCGGGGTGCGTCTATCCAATCTTAAGGAGACGAGGGAAAAGCAGGAAACCCTGAGGACATGGACGGACTAATATAATTGCTCGCACCCAGGATGCCAAGGCATTCCAAGCTACAAATCCTTAAATTGCCAACCCTCTCCGAATTATATCAGGTCAGCCTAAGGGTGGAGAAAGTTGAGCGCAAGGAAGAAGAAAAAGGAACAACAAGTGAAAGAGAACGAGGAAAGCCTTCAGAGAGCTATTGGGACGCTCATGTCGGTAGCAGATAGCCCGACTACCCCGAGAAACATTAGAAAAATTGTCAAAGATTCTGTTATAATGCTCCAAGATGTTTCCCTGAGTGTTGGAGTCCGAGCTGCCAATGCGATAAGCACACTAGATGAGGTCTCGCAAGATCCAAACATGCCATCCTTCGCGAGGGTGACTATATGGAGCGCCGTTAGTACGCTCGAAAGTGTAAGAGAGTAGTCAGCGCGCGCTGCGAGAATTGGGGGGCATCTTAAGTGATCTAGTTGGGTGATCCAGGGTCCATAGTTAGGAAAGCCATTTGGGCTTCAAAGAGATTCGGTATTGAGCAGGTGTTTTCATCCCTGAACCTGATTGGCTTAGCTCTTCGGAATCCAAGTGCAGGAGCAAGCTATCTCGCCGGGGAAAGAAAAAAGCTTCAGATGGTGGTTCTTCATAATAGCATAACCGTTTCTGTAAAATTGCTCCTGGGAGAAGTTGATCCCAGATTGGAGGATGAGATCCTAGAGCTAGAAACATTTGGGGATGATCTCTGGAACGAGCTGCGTAGCAGAGCGCCTCGATGGACCCCGCTTAGCCGAGCGGAATGCAACTACCTGTATATGATTTGCCGGATGGTCAAACCAAAACACATTGTTGAGACAGGGGTGCAACACGGCTTATCCTCGGCATATTTCCTCAAGGCATTGGAGAGGAATGGGAGTGGCATGCTACACTCGGTAGATCTGCCAAGCAAAGAGTACACCTCCAGAATAGGTACGATAGCGGACAAGATTCCTCCTGACGTCAAATGCGGTTGGTTAGTCCCCCGCGAGTTACGGAAAAACTGGAATCTAGAGTTAGGTGATTCAAGATACATACTCCCAAGGCTTCTTGCCAAAATAAATGGGATCGATTTGTTCCTTCATGACAGTGAACACACTGAGGAGATGATGAGATTTGAATACTCTCTCGCCTGGAAACACCTTCGTAAAGGAGGAGTCTTAATGTCCGACGATATAGATTTGAGTGAAGCCTCAAGGGAATTTTTTCCAGCTGATAAAGCCGTTGGAGCAAATGGATATCGTAAAGGAATCGCCAAACTCTCGGCGATAGTTAAACCGTGAAAGAATGAGATTCGAGGTCGTCATAATCGGTGCGGGCATAGCAGGAATTTCAACTGCATATTCCCTTCAAAAAAAGGGAATAAGTAACGTTCTCGTTGTCGACAGAGCAGGAGTAAATGCAGGATCAACTAACAGGGCCGCAGGGATCGTCTCCCACCTTTTCACCGCCAAGTTGGAGCTTGGAATAATAAAGAATAGCGTCAGGATATTCAAAGAAATAGAGAAGGAGTCGATGGGACATTTTTCATACCATCAGATCGGAATGCTATCAGTTGGAAGGAAGAGACATGAACAGAGATTGTTCCGAGCGTTAGAAGCAATGCGTGAGACGGATGTATCCGCGAGTCTGCTAGACAAGCAAGGCATTAAGGAACTCGTACCAGATATAATTGGAGATGACCTCAAGTTGGGAGTTCACTGCATGGAGAGTGGATATCTGGATCAGGCGCTGTTCACAGGAGTGACAGCAGATCTATTAGAATCAAGAGGAGTTAGCATTGTTGAGGGAGTAGACGTTCACGGTATAATCTTTGGAAGGAATCGGGAAGTAAGGGGGATAGAAACAAGTCAGGGACCGATTGCATCAGATAAGGTAGTGATTGCTGGAGGTGTTTGGTGCAAATCTATTGGAGAGAGAGCCGGACTTCCTTTCCATGTCTCTACACAAAAGGCACAGAGTATGACACTACTGCTGCAGAAATCAATGCGCATCCCAATATTCTTTGATTTGACCTCTAAAATCTATCTGCGTCCAGTTAGGGAGAAGGTCATTCTAGCTGGAAATGGTTCCAAACTATATAGGGGGAAGATTGATAATTATCCATCACATGCAGAATCACACTTTATCAACGGATTCAAACTCCGTCTTTCTTCTAGATTCAAGCATTTCTATAAATCGAAGATTCTTGACGCTTGGTCTGGCCTTTACTGCTCTACTCCTGACGGGCGTCCGCTGGTAGGAGAATCCAACCGGGTGAAAGGGTTATTCTATCTATTCGCGTTTCAGGGATTGGGTATAATGTTCGGGCCGGGGTGTGCTGGATTGCTCTCCGACGTAATTGTGGGACAGGGTTCAGGAGAAATATTACCATTCAGAGCGGAGAGATTCGTGGGTAAGCCTGATCGAAGAACAATTTACCCTAAACACTGGAGCGGCAGGAAGTGAGATAATGAGACTCGAGAAGGATCTATACGTAACAGAAGTCAGAATATCAAAGACCATTAATGCCCCTTATGTCATCGAAGCGATAGGAGGAAGGTATGAATGTTCGTTGACCCTGAACGACGCGAATCTAGAGGCCTGGGGGATTGATCCTTCAGAAGAGCTATTAGGTGGTGGAATGGTCATAACCTTGGAATCAAGGTCATTGGCTCAGGGTACAGAAGAGACAGATCTCCTGATAGATTCCTTAGAACAGAATACACGTCGGAAGTTTAAACGCATACCGAGTCCACAATTCACAGATGAGATAGAGTACGTGGTAAGGCTCCAAACACCGAGAGATAATTCCCCCTCTATACCTTGCCCATATTTCGAGATTGTGCTTGAGCTAGACGAGAGTGAATATCTAGAATTCATGGAACTTCCCGCTGATACCATTCTCCGACTTTCTGTAAGGGGAAAGCAGGCCCAGAAGAGTTAAGACCCCTACTCTTTGCACTTTCAAAGTTCCGCAGGTACCTCAGGCGTTGTCGTAAGTAGCTTGAACCTGTCAAGAGCTACTCCCGGATGGAAGACCCAACCATACTCTTCATCATACATCTGTTCTGGAATCGGGAATCTGGATGCACAAGTCTGGTCAACTATCCCAATCTCCACCCTTCTATTGATGCTCTTGAGATTCTTCTGCAAGAAAGTCAGAATATCAACGTAGTGTGTAAGGGGAAGCGTGAGCTCAGCAAGGTAGAATCCATCATCAATAGAGAATGAATCAGTGCGTGTGAAAGGTAGCCTGCTGAAAGCCTCCTGCGCTAGAAAAAGCTCATTCCGTGAGAGCTTTTCGAACCAGAACCTTACCTCCATGATTGCATATCGCTGCCTTCGCTTAGGATCTCCCATCCATCGGATCGAGTATCGATCTATGAACGACCGTCGTTCGATGTGGGAGTGATAGTGATAAAGTAACGTCTTAACCTCCAATTTTAGCCGAGAAGCAATGTCGATGAAGGAAAGAGACGAATCAGTTTCCAACTCCTTCAAGATCAGGATATCTTTCTTGTCAAAGGGTCGGGGATCGGCAACGGCCGGTTCCTGAATCGAGGATCGAGTCCGGTCAAGTAATTGCCAGTCGATATCCCATGTCTTTCGTCTAAAGTCGTAGTGTTTGGTATCCATGGAAATCTGCCTTGTCCACGCCGTATGATGTACGCTGTAGCTCTTTAAGACACCGGCTTTGACGAGGCCTTCGAGAAGCTGTCGGTATACCAGCCTTGAGCTGAAGGGAATCGCCACCTGAGCTACAAACCTATCATCTGGAATAGTCTTGAAGTAGGAAACAAGATAGGCAACCTGAGCCAGAGCGGTTGCGCTCTTCGACTCGCGGCCCTTGAATTCCTCCGTGAAATCCAACATGAGCCATGAACGTTGCAGTCCCAGTTTACTATAGTCAATGCAAGCCTGAATGCCGATTCCACGGGACAACAATTGTTTCCTGAGCCGATGACGCGCAGTCTCAACCGGGATGGAGAGGGATCTTGCAATCTTCGGTATATTCCTTGGGCCTAGTCTGGCGGTTACAGACACTAGTTCAGACAGTTGCTCGTCACCACTCATGACTGAGGTTTTCGAGAATAATAATAATAACCTAGCCAAAGGGCCGTCCATAGCAGAGACCCATAAGTGGGCTCCATTTCTTGCCTCAGGATCGAGAGTTTCCAAACGTTCAAATTCCTTGTTTTTCCGCATATTTCCCACAATGCGATATGAGATGGACAAAATCTTAGAAGCTGATAGCAAGCATATTGGAGATCTCCTGCACTCAGAAAGCATCTCATTGACTGTAACCTCACCTCCTTACCGCAACGCTATAGACTATCAAAGACACGTTCAGAATCTCAGACTGAATGAACGAAACAACTACCGTGGTAAAGAGCGAATGGAATTACAGGATTATCTCAAAGAGATGCGCCTAGTTTTTGATCAGGTTCTCAAGCTCACAAGGCCTGGTGGTTTTTGCGCAATAGTAATCGGAAACGAGGTAGTCAACGGCACCGTAATTCCTCTAGCTGCTCTTCTGTTGTCGAAGTTGCTCGAGGGAGGAGGGGCTGATGGTAGGTCATCAGATCAGTGGAGCCTACATGAGGAGATTATTTGGAACAAGGTGACAGGGGGGACCAACAGGTTTGGAGTTACAGTAAGAAATCACTATCCGACAAACTTTCGAGCGAATATTATGCACGAACATATCCTAGTCCTGAGAAAAGGAAGTGGACATCTTCGAAAATCGAATGCCAGGGAAGACGACTTCCCACTGAATAGTGTAATGAAAAGGGAGATTGCGAACTCAGTCTGGAACATCGCTCCAGTTCCTCCAAATTACCTTAGAGGTCATCCATGCCCCTTCCCCGAACAGATTCCTTGGAGGCTTATCATGCTGTACACGTATCCCGGAGATAATATCCTTGATCCATTCAACGGTAGTGGCCAAACAACCAAGGTTGCAAAGAGAATGGGGAGACATTACTTTGGAGTTGATATCCAGCCTGATTATGTGAAACTCGCAAAGAAGAGGCTTGAGGAACCGCTCCACCTTTCAAAGAACTTTATCGTTCCTAGATGGGAGCTCGAACGATGGGATGATATGGTAGTAATGACTAGTCCTCAGGCTTCTCAGCGTTCAGAATAGTTCCGCTCTTTTTTTTTCCAAGGATATTATCTATGTCAGAATCTTTGAGTTTGCTGAATCATGAATTAATGCCTCATAGAAGAGTCGCGAGGAGGTGGCGTCGGGTCGCTACCTCCACTTGGGTAATTTCAGAAAGACCCTTGAGGGTATCCTCCAAGCCCCTTATCCCATTATCATCCAAACCTTCATCAGGTTCGTCCAGCAAGATTATGGGAGGACTTCTCCGTGTTATTCATAGCGAAGAGCAGGGCGAAACTCAAGGCGACGTTTTCGCCCGTAGGCGCGCGCTAGAATGGAAAGCATCATCGATGTTTTGCCGATTCCCATTTCCCCTTCAAAAACGGTCAGGTCGTTGAGAGTGAAACACTCGCCCTGAAGACCTCTGAAGCCTAGGTGCTCTGTCTTCTCAACTTTCACGATCGATTGCCCCGTGAACCTCTCTTTCTATGAGGTCACGTATCTTTAAGACCGGTAAATTTAGGATCTCAAGAGCTCACTCGAGTTGTTCTTCTGAGAGAGCTTTCTCGAGCCTATCCTCAAAGTCACCCATCTTATTGGAACTAGAGTAGCGAAGAAGAAAGTAAGGTTAATGCTCTACCAGGTTTGGATTTGACCCCGGACCAATACTCTCGACAGGCATTACCTCGAGAGCGAATTCCTTCTCAATCTGATGAAGCATTACTAGAGCGTCCTCACCTTTCTTTGTCAGCGAGAAGATTTTCCTCTTCCCATAATTGCTCTCCCCCAAGAATCCCTGTTGGACTAGGATCGCCAATGATTCGTTCAAGGGAGACCACGAGAGATTCGCATGAAACATAATGTTAGTCGGTCGCCTAGAACCCGAAGATACAGCATCTAGAATCGCAGCATAGGTTTCGAGTTTGGATCTCTTGTGACTCATTCGAACGCCCTGCACAGCTTCTCCTAGGGACAAACTGCATGCTAAAATCTGGATTGTAAAACGATTTTCACAACATGCATAAATAATGCATGCTAGTATTATGGAACCGCTCGACCGTGGGATCCACCGATTCTAAGCTACTAAGCAGAACCGGGATTGCTAAGCTACCGATAGGAGGGTATGATTCAAGTCGAGAAGGGATTAATCAGCCTTATCGCATCTTAGGGCATTTGCTCCTGCAGCTCTATTCGAGGAGTGGCAAAGTCCGATATCAAGAAGCAAGGGAGATGATACAGATGGAAGTTCACGCTTTTGAAGATACTCTAATAACATTATCACATAGACCCAACTTCGCAGACCACAATGTCCTGATTCAGCAGAAAATCATGAAACGTAAGCACGTTATCTACTCCTCCTACCTCGGCGCGCTTAGCACTCTCCCTGTTCTCGGAGGACTAAAGTCTAGAAGTGTAATATCAAAGGCTATTTTCGCCAAGATGTCGATGGCGGTGGGCACTAAATCGCTAGATAACCTGAATGATGATTGGCAAACAAAGGATGAGGCATGTGCATCCGTAGGGAGATTTGCTGATGCATTAATTTGGGGTGAAGTCAAGATAAACGAACAACAGACAAACCCTTTATGGTTAGCTCCAGTAGAAAATTCTTGCATTGAGATAACTTCCTGGGCAGGAAGGACCTTGAGCTCGATTAGGGATGATGCACCATTCTGTTTCTCTCTGTACCAAGCTGACGTGAAGCGGTGGATCAAAGGCCAACAGGATTCTTTCCTCGAAAAGGAACGTGGGAAGAATCGAGAAGAGATTACTAAGATCTCTCAATATCTTGCTCGGATGGCGGAGAAGAGTACCGGAAGTCTGTGGGTCGATCCAGATGTATGTTTCTTTGAAAGCCACGTTGGAGGGCTAGATGACAGGCTAAAGAAGATGGCTATCTCTCTCCGAGCAAGTGGAGATCTCCTCACGAAAGCATGTCTATTGTACGATGACGCGGTGGATCTACTCATCGACGTGAAGAACAGCTCAGTAAACGCGGCCCTTGTCTATGCCGAGGAAATGAACATCTTGGAAAGGAGCGACGCGATCAAGATGAATGAGCAGGAATTGGTGCAGCTAATGTATAGCAGCGGAGTAATCAAGGATGTTCTGTCTATCGGAGACTTCCTCCTAGCGAAGGCCATGCAAGAATTAGATCGAGCCAATGATAATTCCTCAGTTGAGGCCCCCATTGAGGTCGATCGCCTCAAGCTTCAATGCAAAATATTGAGGTTGTTTAATATGCGAAAGCTCATGCTCCGGGACAAGTCACTGGCGAGTCTCAGGTTGGGTCTAAGCATGAAAGGCGCAGATGAGATAATGAGCACCCTGCCTGAGAAGATTTTGGCGTTAGACCGATTTGTGTATGTCCCTCAGTAGCGAAGCATAGTTTATTCTAGTGTTGTAGCTACATTTTGTTCATACAATGTGTGAAATATCAGAACCCGTCGTTAATATTTATTGATCGAGGGGTTGACAACGGCAAGGACTCTCCTAAGTACAAAAGGGAGATTTTACACCGGTCACCAAATCTTCGACGAGTTGGTCCAGCTGAGGTATGGTACGTCAATCCTGATGACCGACGAGACATTCTCGGAGGCTCAGACGCTTTTAAATATTCTATTTGAAAAGCATGGCAATGAGTCACTCAAACCAATTCAGGTCAAATCAAATCCCGGACGAAAAGGGGACGATATCCTTGACATTAGCAACCTGTCCATCGTTGAGACGAGCATCAATCTCAACGCCTTGCGCCGAAAGAATCAGAGGCAACCATTCATTCATTCTTCGATCCCGGAATTAATTATCAAGAATGATCCAAATAAGCTTCTTCTAACCTTTGAGAATTGGCAGAAGAATATTCTGGAAAATCAGACCATCGAGTTCTATCTCTTACCACGAGGTACCTTCGCTGATCTAGAGAAGAAGATCCTCTCCTTGGTTGATGGAGCTATACAAATCCATGTTTCGAGGGATCAGGGAAGGTTTCAGAGCTCACTGAGTCCTGTTAGGTGTTGCAAACCAGAATATCATCTTAAGGAATACCCCTACGTTATTGAAGGCGATAGATTCCTAATCTACTGGGAAGGCGAATTCACAGATAGGATAATCGGTCTAACAAAGGATGAGATTCTACGAAGAATTGATGATCATAAGACTCGATTAAGAGAGTTGAAAGTCAGCGGAGGGCCAACATCATTGAATAGATCCTCTCCCATAAATGACTTCTGGTTGTTTTCGCAGCTTAAGGGTCTCTCTCTGTATCAGATCAGAGAACTCTTTCCCGAGTCGTTTGACAAAATCATGGAGAGGATAGTACGTTGGGAAGCCACGGGTGTAGTTAAGCTTGCGTCCGTGAACAAATCGGAGATCGCTCCCCTAAAGCAGGGCAACAAAGAACCGAAATTCATCACTAAACTTGCGCTCCGACTCCCTTCTTGGTTGACTTACAGACTCTTCAGAATGCAGACAGGCGCCGTCAGCAAAGTACCCGTGGATATTTATCTTACTGGCCGCCAGTCCGCAGTCTCCCTCATTGCTATACTAATGCAAAAAGCAGGTATTGAATCGCCTAATGACATTGTTAGTAGCATCCTCGAGATGGAGAGGAATTACTCAAACTACGAAAGCAGAAGGGCCGCTGTAGAGCATATCAAAGCACTCGGCGAGTCCCCGACCGACCTAATTCTGGATAATAAAATGCTCCCGAACCTCCTGAAGGTAGCTCTCCGCACCGGATACGAAATCAATGCATCCGTAAAACGAACGGCTGATGAAGTCTTCGAATTTGTAGTCAAAGACTGCTACTTCTGCCATGACACGAAGTCTGAGACTCCCATCTGCACGGCTCCTGCCGGGGGAGTCGAGGCGCTGTGCTCATTGATGTTCAAGAAGAAATCCGAGGTCGAGGAGATATCCTGCAAGGCTAAGGGGGACAGGAACTGCACCTATAGATTGACGCTTGGCTAGGAAACCTGTCGTTCATATCCACAATCCCTCGTTCACTATATAAGGCCAGGATTTTCCAGAGGTCGTCATGGGCCTCACCTACAAAGAGAGTATTGATCTCTATCAAGAGGTAGGTGAGAGAACCGAGCAGCTGTTCGATGGGCTGTATGATCTCTGTAAGAGGCCCCCTCTATCATGTGTTGATCCTAATCTGTACGAGAGCCTGGCACTAACGAAATTGAAGTTGAACATATTCAATGTCTTAGTCGACGATGTGGCCGATATAGTGAGGTTCCGAAACTTCGAGCTACTGATTCGTCTATTGGCAATTCCGTGGGAGGAGAAACCTACTACTACTGATCCATACTATGAAGTCACTAAACGCCTCTGGCTTGACATACTTACATCCATCAGAGGATACCCTAGGTTTGAGGAGTTCAAGCAGATTTTCTATTTTGATGTGAAGCAAGTGATGAACGCATCACACTATAGCTGGCTGATCAACTCGTTCAATTACTGCAACAACTTTCTAGAGAATAATCTGTACGTGAATCACGGGGTGATGATAATTGTGCATGGGATGTTGGAGCTGATGTGTTCTCCAAGCTTTGATAGGACAGAGATGGGCACGGCTAGAGAGATATTTCACCTCAGTCAGCGACTCTCAAGCAGCATGTTTGACCTGATGTTTCATACCTATCGGAGT
>JACZWF010000032.1 GCA_022572285.1 Nitrososphaerota archaeon
CTCCGCCTCCCAAACGATGGGGAGGTCGGGCCGCGCCGAATGGAAGGGCCCCACCGCGTCCGCCAGCGCCAACATATTCAACGAGAAGAAGAAGATCGATGCTGTCGCCGCAAAGGTTCTGACTCTAGTTGAGACTCGTCTTGAAAGAGTGAAACCAAGACCCGAAGCTGTCTTCGGTGGCTCATATGCAAAGGGGACCTGGCTAAGTGGTGAGGCAGATATAGACATTTTTGTAAAGTTCTCGGCGTCTATTCGAAAAACCGACTTGGAAACGATATCTACTCCAATTGGTTTAGATGCACTAGCAGAGTACCATCCCTACCTTAGGTACTCAGAGCATCCCTACGTCGAGGCCATTGTTGACAAAGTGAAAGTCAACGTCGTAGGATGCTTCGACGTCAAACCAGGGGAATGGAGAAGCTCTGCGGACAGGTCTCCATATCACACCGAGATGATACTCTCCAGATTCGATGAGACTCTGAGGCGGGAGGCAAGACTTCTGAAGCGATTTCTGAAATCAAATTCGATCTATGGTTCTGAGATTCGTGTTCAAGGTTTCAGTGGGTACGTTTGTGAAGTTCTAGTTCTAAGGTTCGGCAATTTCATCGAGGTTGTTAGAGAGGCCCAAAGCTTGGGAAAAAGGCCGGTAGTAGCACTTTCAGAAGACGATTACAAGTACGCGCATCTCCATCGGTCCCCCCTCATCATTTTGGATCCGGTGGATCCTCGAAGGAACCTAGGTGCAGCCATATCTCGCAAAAATTCATCGCGTTTCATTTTTGCCTCTCATTGTTTCTTACTACGACCATTGCTCCGGTATTTTAGCCCTGGAAAGATCTCGTCAAAAGTCCAATACCAGAGAGCGTTCCAAAATCAGCTTGTTATGGTGAGGTTTGAACATGCAGAAAGGAGTGCAGATGTCATTTGGGGGCAATTACGAAGAAGCCTGGTTCGGTTAGAAAGACAGCTGATGATTGCAGGATTTAACGTGTTGCGAAGTGCCGCGGCAAGCAATGACGGGAGCAAGAGTGCCCTGCTTTTCCTACTCGGGAGGACGGAGCTAAGTCCCGTGTTAGTGAAAATTGGCCCTGAGGTCAGCATGATAGAGAGCGCTAAATCATTCGTGAAGAAGAACTTCGAGGAATCCAAAATGACCTGGATAGGAAGCGATGGAAGAATCTACGTCTCTAGATTACGCCGGGACAGAGATATTGCTCGCCTCTTGAAGGAGCTCCTGACTACTAACATCTCCTCTTCGGGGATCGCACCTGGGCTCGCCGAGGATGTTGCAAAAACATTAAAAATTGTTAAGGGATCGAAAGTGCTGATTGAATCTGATCGGAATACCTGGCTTAAGGAGGCCCTAGTAGACGTCATTGGCACAGATCCCGTCGTCTGTGATCCCACTCCGAAAGCTTCTCGATAAGAAATACGGATCGATACTCTGCTATCCATCACCAACCAAACGGTCTGTGGAAGCTCGAATTCGTGAGCTCTCCCGACTCTCGATCGTTGCTATAGACTTCGCCGGGCCAGTTAAGCTAGGATCGGTTCATCTCCTTGGCAAGGGTACCTCCAGCGTCGTAGTGATAGGCATAACAAAGTCAGGTAAAGTTGCGCTGAAGATTCGACGAGTAGATTCCAGGCGTAGGGATACCGGAAAAGAGGTGAGAACTCTCAGGCTAGTAAACAGATTGAAGCTTGGTCCACGAATCCTGGGGTCTACTAGAAACATAATCTCCATGGAATTGATAGGTGGAAAGGCCATAATCGAATGGGTTGAGAGTCTACGTGGGATCGGCTCTACCAAGAGGTTGCGGGGAATGATTCAAGAGCTCCTTCGCCAATGCCTCGTCTTGGATGGAGCAGGAATAGATCATGGAGAGTTGAGCAATCTGAGGAAGCACGTAATAATTGACGGTGATCTCGTGACTTTGATCGATTTCTAATCATCCAGTACCACTAGAAGAACTTCAAATGTCACTTCGGCAGTCCAATACCTATTCATAGGAGGCCCAATAGCATCTAGGCTGAGAAGAGTCATCCGAGTGCGAGACCCTCAGGAGCTTCTCTCGGCCTTAAGGAAGTATAAAATGCAGGGAAATGTTGCATTCGCCGAAATTCTGATAGCGCTCAATCTTATCAGGAGATGACTGCAGTCTTTTGAAGGGTAGACCTTATTATTATTAAGAACTTTGTAGATGTGGGGGGCCGTAGTCTAGATGTGGGATAAGAGATTCGTTCCGCAGGCAAGCATGGTCCAAGATGCCAGAGCAACGGCGATCCTGGGGACCCTGAAAGAATGCTGGTGATCGCGTGTTCAAATCACGCCGGCCCCATTACCCATAGCGCGCCTTGGTAGTCTATTCTCGATCCAAGTGCTTCCAGCATATTCGGTACCCCACCCCGCCTCTCTGTATCATCGACTACCAACCTCTGGTGCGCTCTCATTCTGACAGATCCTAAGAAACGATGAAGTAGAACAACACCGGGATAACGACAAGAAGGCTTGCTAAGATTGCCGATCTATCCTTAATCGTGAGGCTGAGACCATACAAAGTCGTAGGTTTCTTTACCGCTCCATATCCTCGAGACTCCATTGCCTCCGCGAGCTCGCCACTCCTAACAACTGCATTTACCACAAGGGGCACCAGGATCGGGCCAAAATTCTTTATTCTAGTGAGAGGGTTTCCTTTGTCCAGCTCCAATCCCCTTGACTTCTGCGCATCCATAATTTGAAGTGCATCCATGAGGAGTACGGGAACGAATCGTATAGCTGTCACAAATGCAAAGACTAGATCTCGGGGAAATCGAAACCATCTCATCACGTGTTCAAGCTCGTCCGGAGAGGTTGTGAGGAAGAATATGGAGGTGGAACCAACTATTGTCACAAATCGTGAGGCTACCTCAATGGCTGAAACCAGAGGATAACCCACGAAGATATTTATCAAAAATATCATTATAGCGAATCCCAGAGCAAATAGGACCGTTCTTCCTAACCTCCTCATTATCCTACCAACCAATGCAATTGCCAATATCGATGCAAAGACCAGGCCTACCTCCTCCAATCTCGATGCGGCGAGAGCGAGTGAGAAGAGTTCAATTGAGATCAGGAGCTTGACCCTAGGGTCGAGGTCGTGGATCGGGGAGCTAATCCTCCTGAAGATGAATCCGCTTGCTACCCAATACAAACGCTAAACCCACACAGAGAGATTCGATATCCTTTCAGCCGCTTCTTTGACATCGGACGCAGGAGGACCATCTAGAGGAACCTTCTTCCATAGTTCGAGTAGTTGAGGTGTTATTAGCTTCGATCGTTGGATTATATCGTCACGTGACAAAATCTCTGACGCACCGCCATGAGCAATAATTGAACCTGATGACATTGCTATGAGTTTTGGCTGTAGAGGCCAGAGAAACTCTATATCATGAGAAACGATTATGACAATCTTTCCGGCGTCCCTCTGCTCAAGAAGCATTTCTCTTATTCGTTCCTTCTGGAAATAATCCTGACCCACTGTTGGTTCATCTAGGATAATGATTTGTGGCTCCCATGCCAGAATGCAAGCAATGCATAGCCTCTTCTTCTCCCCTCCGCTCAGCATCATGGGAGACCTCTCACGGTAATCTTTTAGATCGAATTGCTCCAAGGCCCACTCAAGTCGCTCCTTTGAAGCGGTTTCACCGAAGTGGAAGTTCGTGAGCCCAAAAAGGATCTCGTTGCTGACGGTATCAGAAAAGAGTTGGTGATCTGGGTTCTGGAATACTATTCCAACGCTCTTGGAGAGTTTTGCTATGCTAACTTTGCGGGTATTCATTCCGAGGACGCTTACTTCCCCTTCTGAAGGTTTCAGCAGACCGTTGATATGTCTGACCAGAGTTGTCTTTCCAGCCCCATTCTCCCCCACAATAGCGGTGATCTCCCCGGGGGAAATTTCGAGATTCACATCGTTTAGCGCCATCTGTCCATTGGGATGATGGAAGCTTACTTTTTCAAACCTAATCATGCACTTACTGATCTCTTCTTCTTTTGTTTTTGTCGAATTAGGTCGGCGACTTCATCTACCGTTAGGGGTACATCTCCCTTTGGACCTAGGGAATTTAGAGCCTGATAGAGCCGGGTTATGGTTGGGATGCCAATATTACGAAGACTCGAGTTGTCCTTCGCAAAAACCTCCCTAGGTGTGCCATCCTCCACGATCATCCCGTTGTCCATTACTAGCAATCTGTCAGCGACCCTGGCGATTAGGTCCAGTCGATGTTCAACCATTATCACTGTGATTCCCAATTGGTCTCTAAGGTCCTGAATTAGTCGTATGAGTTCAAGTGCAGTATGTGGATCAAGGAGGGAAGTAGGTTCGTCGAGGATCAGTACCCGAGGTTTCATAGCTAGAATTCCGGCAATAGCTGCCCTCTGCTTCTGACCGTCGGAAAGCTCATGCGGAGGTTTCCTTGCCAAATTTGTTATCCCCATTAGAGCCATGGCCCAATCGACGCGATCTCTTATCTGGGTTCTCTCCATTCCCAAGTTTTCAAGACCGAAGGCCGTGTCTCTCTCAACAGAGAACATGAAAATCTGATTCTCCGGGTTCTGAAATACATATCCCACCTTCAAAGCTAAATCGCTTATTTTACAATCTTTTATTGACATCCCATCAACCATTACGCTCCCCGACCAAGAACCTGCGTACATGTGTGGTATCAGACCTATGAGAGACTTCAGCAGCGTTGATTTTCCGCATCCAGTTGGACCGATTAAGATGGTGATCTCTCTCTCGTGGAACTTCAGATTCAGGTCACGGAGTATCTCTTTTTCGGAGGAAGCATACTTGAAGGAGTAGTTCCTCACCTCAATCACGGTCTTAGCGCTTCTGAGTCCCATAATTCTTGCCTCTTGACCTGCGATTATTAACGGATAGCTTCTTCAGAAGACCTCAACGTGCCATCATATTTCTTGTATGCTGTGCTCCAGTACTGGCACGGTCATCAAGGTAGCTGGTCTGGGTTCCCAGAGCTCTCAAATGAATCATCAGTCGGTTGGCCTCCCTCCGCTCCACAAGTTTTTTCGGATATTCTCTTTTAGACGTCCCTCCCTAAATGGGTCTCCTTTTCTTTGTGGAATTTATTAGTGTTACAAATCGACCACATAATGATCTCGGCATATGATCTACTCGCCGTATCAATTCAGAGAATAAACGCTGAACCAGCGGCCTCAGATTATTTTAGGAGCTGCTGGATGGAGTTCGCCCCTTTATCCCCTCATTAATCTTCAGCTGAAGCTCCTTAGCACTTTCCCTCAATCGTGCTTCTTGCTTCCCTAAAACGGTCTTTCTGGTATTAGCCAAGTCTTTTCTTTCCTCCAATTCCTTTACCATGTCAACCTTTCTTGCTCTGACCATTAGTGTACCCGCCGATTTGTATAGAACAACGTCATCTCCTGTCTTTGAGAGCTCAGCTGATGCTCTGTTTACTTCAGCCATCTCCATCTCCATCTGTTGTTTTTGAATAAGGATAGACTGGATGCTTTGTTGGAGCTGCTCAAAACGAGCGAGCTGTTCCCGCAGCCATGGTGGGATTTCTTGGGTACTCATACCTTGTCACATCAAGCCCAAAAACTAGATAAATCTTTACAGGAACTCCAATACCCGAAGGGATGCACAGATCATCCTCGTTTGGGAAGCCAGCTTGGCACGGAGTTCTGAGATATCCTTTCCTTCCACAAAGATGGTCACGCCTCCATCGGAGATTCTACTGGAATCTCCAGGATCCATATCTGGATCAATCGCGCATCGCAGTATTGGTCCTTGACCTTTCTCGGTTTGGACGCCAATCTTTGCACTGTACCTCAATAGTTCACCGCGCGCGCTCGAGCCGTGGCGTGTCATAAGCACCATCTGCAAGTTTGTAGGAACACATTGGGCAGGTCCAAATTCCCGCAACTTCTCGCCTGAACTTCATGGACCCACATGAGGGACATTGGCGTTTCTTTTTAAGTAGTCTCACAACCCTTCCGTGCCTCTTCCTCACTGATGAGCCGTACTTGGCTACTAGCCCTATTAATGCCTCAGGTTTTCTGCGACCCATTCTCTATCGTGTCCCTTATCGCCTTTCTAATCTCAATTCCTCTCTCCGCTGAGGTTCGAGCCAATTCCCGTATCTCCTCAAAGGTAAAAACTCCAGATCCCCCTTTCTGGCCGGCCACGAACTTGCCCTCGCTATCTGTGACTAGTGTGAGTCGGGCATCCATCATTGATTGTTCCTCAGTGTTAGGATCGAATACTATTTTCCCATCGATCTTTGCAAAGGTGGTAGCAACGGGCAGAGTCTTAACCTCAAGGTCAGATGTTTCATCCAGGACTGTTAAGGAACCGTCCTCAGCTAAAGTTGCGTTAGGACGTTTCGCAGTTGAAAGTGCCGATACTATCGCGTAAGAGGCGGCATCGAAAAGTCCTCCATCATCATTCAATACTGCCACATCTACAAAGACCGAATAGACATGTTCTCCCTTTTTTATCACTAGTTTCGAGAAATCCAGCATTTCAGACTCACGAATCCCTCTGTCAGATACTCGGGCGAGCTCAATCGCCTCTTCATTGGGCGGACCGGGTTCGGCGTAAGCAGAGGCGATCGGCAGTACCTCCGCAGTCACTATCAGGAGTCCCTGATCTGGAGTATCAGGAAATGGTCTCCCCATTTCTACCTTGGCTCCTGCCACAATTTCCGTATCTCCGAGCCTTACTCTTGCAGAACCACTAGCTTTCTCAATTACCCCGGTCTCAATAGATAATTTTCGTTGTTGAAGCAGATCCCGACCATCAAGTCGTTTGCCCTTCTCCAATTGCTCCTTCATCTGCGATTTCCTCAAAGTTCCCACGACGACTGCCTTTCTGACCGCTGACACTTATTCCGTCGACTCCTGCATGGGCTCGGATTGACCGAAATATTTGTTCATCAGGGCTTCCCTTTGTATCTGGTATACCTTCATACACCCCTTAATAGCAAATTCGAACGTCTTCTGGAATTCCGACTCTGAAAGCTTTCCATCTAGTTGAAAGAGTGTTACGAGACCAAGGCTAGGCATGATTGCGGTAGGCATATCTGCCTCTCCTTCCTTGTCTTCTGTATCATCAATATCCAAAACTATCTCTCCACCTATCTTCCCAGCGGCACACCCCGCTACTAGGTCCCTCATATTGATCCCTGCGTCAGCTAACGCTACTGATGCGGCGCTCAGTGCTGCACATCTGGAACCACCATCCGATTGGAGAACCTCCATATACACTTCGATTGAGGACCTTGGGTAATCTTCCAAGATTATAGCAGGTTCGAGAGCCTGCCTAATTACTTTGGAAATCTCAATCTCCCTCCTTGAAAAAGATGGATTCTTTCTTGTGTCCGTGGAGAAAGGGGTCATATGATATCTGCATTTCACTATCGCCCGATCGGGTTTGGTTAGGTGTCTGGGGTGCACTTCCTTGGGTCCATATACAGCTGCTATGATCTTGTTTTTGCCAAACTCAATAAGAGCCGATCCGTCGGCGTTCTTGATAACTCCTACATCGATCTTTACAGGCCTAAGCTCGTCGAGCTTTCTCCCATCAAGCCGTATCTTATCGGCATTTAGGAGTGTCGTTGTCAATTCGTTGCACTCTCAGACGCGGTGAAGAGGGCTTGGACCTTACTTCCCAAATCCGCCAGATGTGCCTCTTCTTCAATAAGTCGGATTGCTCTCCGAACCATCTCGACTCCCGCAGATGGTCCTAGCGTTACGACAATACCATTCTGGCCAATGGCTAACCTAGTATTGGTGGCAGTCTCTATTGATTTTATCATCAACCCTTTCTTCCCTATCAGTCTTGGAACCTTTGTTGGGGATATCTTAACTATTTCGCCCTTCTCCACCTTTCCTAGGCCTGGCCCGGAAACTGTGACAAGAGGGTCTCGCGTCCTATCAAACGACATTATCTTACAAGTCAAATGATCTCCTATTGCAAACTTCGATGACAAGGATTCATCTGCGGGTGAGTATTCTCGACCAAAGACGCTTTGAGCCGGGAGGACTCCGAAGAAAGGAGAATTTATGTCCACATCCCAGGCGAAAGCACTATAATCGACTATTTGGCCGATAACTAGATCATCGACCCTAGGTATATACGGACCCGAAAGGGGGATGACTCTGACTCCTTCTTGCCCAACCTCAGCCATTCCAACCCGGGTACTGATGAACTTATTTCCATGCTGAGTCACGTGCGCGACAGGTCGGAAGTCACCCTCGGCCACTACGTCTCCCGGCACGACATATTTCCTCTTAACGGATGACATGACCTCGTAGCTGCCTTATTTTACTTCGAGTACCTGTGCTGAACCACGAGTGACAGAGCCGAGCTTGTCTAGCAAGCTTGCTCTGATCCCAGCAGAGACCTCAATAGTTGCTGTTAATGTTCCGTCAGCACCCCACGTTTGGTCCTCAACCTCTCCGAAGGTCTTGAGAACTCCAAACGATTGCGGTGCATATTGAGCTGGCACGATAATCTTGAATTTGATCTGTTCTGTCTTAAGTGGGATGATCGACCTTAAACTCTCGACAACAGATTTGGATTGCTCTTCAGCGTTCTTGAAGGGATCAATATGAACCCTAGCATCAATCATCGCTTGCTCAATTCTCAGGGGAGGATGGGGTGTCCGAGTCTTTGGGTCCACAAAATTCTTCGAGACGTAATGGACTATCTGCCTCCGTTTTTCATCAATCATCTTCCTTCTTTGATCAGTAGTTAGCTGGAGATCGCCATCTCTGATTATTCTTTCAGCGACGATCAACACCTCGGCCGTCCCGAAGCTCTTTTTCAATTTGTCGTCTGAAACCCTAAGGCCCTTAGAGGCCTCGGAGTATATTTCTTCGAAAGCCACCACAGACTGTATGGAAATTCCCTCTCCTAATTTGAAGCTCAAAGCGCTATCCGGACGGACTAGAACTTCGAAGCGTTCACCGGCAATTGATAAACGGACAGTGGTGAACTTCTCAGGCAAGCCTTTATTTTCATCTCCATGACGATAACACATACCAACTGGTGCATATAAAAGGAGTTGCTCCGTCTCACAAGCGATAAATACAATATGAAAAAATCTCCATTTTGTGTATGACCTTCTGGGAAGAATAATTAAGAAGACCCGATCCATTGCGGTTGTCGGTCTCTCGCGAGACCCGAGCAAGGTGAGCTTCTCTGTAGCCGAGTATCTGAGGGCGGCAGGTTATCTAATAATACCGATCAACCCCATGAGTAAAGAGATCATGGGACTGCCGTGCTATCCCTCACTTTCTCAGATTCCAAATGAGCAACTTCAGATGCTCGATATGGTAGACGTTTTTCGGAGATCAGAGGACGTTCCACCGATTGTGGATGAAGCAGTCGATTTACACTCTCGACTAGGCAAACCGGAAATTATCTGGATGCAATCTGGGATAGTTAATGAAGAGGCTGCAAACCGAGCTAGGAGAGCTGGACTTGCTGTTGTGATGGATAGATGTCTCAGAACTGAGCATAAACGAATTGTCTTCGGCTAGCTTTTAGACTTGGAAGTCTCGGCGCCCGACCCTTGAGGCTTGACCTTCTCCGCATACTTCTCCAACTCAGCTTCCGAGAGTCGTCGGAGTCTTCCCGTCTCTTTCTCGATGATAGCTATTTTGATGTGTTTCACGCCCGTCTTGTCATCACTTACTTGATAGATAGCCTCCATAGCCAAAACTATTGCATTTTCCAGTTTCAGGTCCTGAGCGTACCTTTGCTCGAACAATTCCATGACCTGTTCACTCCCTGCTCCTATGGCAACAGCATCATATGCAACGTAGTTACCACTTGGGTCCGTAAGGTATAGATTCGCTCCGTTCCTGTCCACGCCCGATATGATTAGGGAGACTCCAAAAGGTCTGACCCCAGCAAATTGGGTAAATTGTTGTGACATATCCGCGACCCTACGAGCCATTATCTCGACATCCACAGGTTCGTCATAGACAAGCCTGTTACTCTGCGCGACGACTCGTGCTTGGTCAACCTGGATTCGGGCATCGGGAATGTACCCGGCGGCCGCTACTCCGATATGATCGTCGACCTGGAAGATCTTCTGAGTAAGACCATATGTCTGGAGCTTCCTTATCTTTTCCTCGACAGCTAGAAGAGATCCATCGCTACTCTTGATTCCCAAAGCCAGGCTACCCCTGCGAACCGTCTCGATTGCGTATTCCACTTGGTAAAGCCGCCCGTCAGGTGAGAATACTGTAATTGCTCGATCATAACCTGCTGCTGCTGGAAACATGAATTACACTTGAAATTGCGTGCCATTAAATCAGCATTTAAAGGTTTTATGATTGATGATGACGAACCATTTCGAAAATGCTAGAAGAAACAATTCAATTCTCTGGACATCCAGCTATAAGGGCCCTCCACAGAACTACCCTCGAGATCACGATGGAAAATCACTTGACCGAGAACGGGGATTGTATTATTGGAGTTCGAGCATCCAAGGCGTGTAATCAAATTGATGCCGATTTCCGAAAAAAACTTATGGCTAAATCGCAAATAAAGATCTCTGTTGAGGTCCGTAATCGTATCTTTTCGATAAGAGCTTTCGGAAGTCCTCACCTCACCCTAACAGACAGCAAGGAGATCGTGATACGCAAAAGCGCATTCTTTTCACCCAGAACCCTTGCCGTAAACAGCGACCGGGCTGCCTTTGATCTTCCCAGAGTTATGGTAGAAGAGTTAAGAGATCCTGCCTGTCGCGGAAAGCTCAGAATAATAATCGAGTGAGAATTATGAAAGCCACCGCCGTAGCTCATCCGATGCAGGCACTAGTGAAATATCATGGCCTGAAAGACTGGAAACTTCGGCTCCCATATCATGATAGTATCTCAGTCAACTTAGACTCTCTAGAGACTACAACTACTGTCGAGTTCGGGGGTTTTGCCGAGGACTCCATCAGCATTGACGGGGTAGATAGGAAAGGAGATGTCCTCACTCGTACCCTATCTATCATAGACATTGTA
>JACZWF010000033.1 GCA_022572285.1 Nitrososphaerota archaeon
ATATTCGGCATCAGGCC
Organism: Nitrososphaerota archaeon; assembly: GCA_022572285.1. Taxonomy (GTDB): domain Archaea; phylum Thermoproteota; class Nitrososphaeria; order Nitrososphaerales; family UBA57; genus B1T1B5. The sequence continues at coordinate 18 of JACZWF010000033.1, forward strand.
TTATCCGCCTAGCGAGAGGCAGAAGATCTGCGGTTGAAACTATTACCTTTCCGGCGCTCTTAAGGTTCCCTTTGATCATCCACTCCCACTTACTTAGATCCTTGCTCTCTTTCATGAATCTCTCATCGAGGATACCAAAGAGATCTGTTCCATGACAATGTAGGACGTGGATTCTTTTTCCAATCATCCTTAATGCGAAAGCGTCTTGTAGCGCATAGTTCACATGCTTGATTCCGCTACTTCTGAGCGCGTTGGCTAATACGCCGACCGTCTTACCATAGATTGATCGACCGCGCGGAAGGTATTTTACCTCGATTCCTAGAGATTCGAGAGATTTGGCGATTTCAAGGCCAACCCAAGCCGCATCGTTGATTATTGTTACCTTCATGCTTTCAGCTCCTCCACATGGTTTATCTGGCCGGCTGTAGCCGGATTCATCACGTTACAGGACGGACCGACTGTGGCTTTCCCAACACCGTGCGGTACCATGGTATGGTGCGGGACAGACCAGCGCTGAGAGAGTAGGATGGCGCCCATCCAAGTATCTCGCTCACCCTCGTAGAGTCAGCTTCCAATTTTGCGAGATCATTGGGTCGCTTATTGGTATGGAAGATTTCTGATGAAGAGCCAGTTAGCTCAATGATGTTCTCCGCTAGCGCTAGGATACTTGTCTGTATCCCGGTGCCTATATCAAAGATCTCACCCCTTGATTGACTTGGTCTCTCGACGACCTTTTGATAAGCTGAAACTGCATCCCTTACATAAAGGAGGTCTCTCGTCTGATTTCCCTCTCCATGGATTATGATTGGCTGATTGAGGAGCGCCTTACTAATGAATTCTGGTACGACGGCAGGATAACCGCGATACGTGTTACTCTGGTTCTCGCCATAAGTATTGAAGTTTCGAATGATAGTGACAGGATATCCATACCATTCACTCATTACCATACAGTGCCTCTCCCCAGCTAGTTTTGTAACTGCGTAAAAGCTTCGGGGACGAGTGGGATGGTCCAAGTTTAGAGGTGTGTAGATCGGATCACCATAAACCTCAGGCGATGAGGCAAAGATAAGAAAGGGTTGAGTTCTGCTCTTCAGGAGCTCCTGGATGAGGTTGAATGTTCCGAGCTCATTAATCTGAAAATACTCTTTAGGAATAACCATTGATTCCGGGATCGAAGCAAGGGCTGCAAGATGTATCACGAAGTCAACATTCAGGGAGTCAATGTGCCGAAAATCTAGCGAACGAAAGTCCACCCTTTCCAGAACGAATCGCTTACTGAAGGCCTCTTTATTCTCGATTACGTTGAACGGGTCAACGGGAAAGTCTTTGTGCCTCAGAAGATTATCGATGCCGATAATCTCTGTTTCGTTATCTTCGGATAGTAGCAGATTAGTAAGGTGAGAACCGTAGAATCCTGCCGCTCCGGTTATTAGAATCCGCATTCTGAACAGATTTCCATGAATATCTGAGGCTAAGTCAGGAACCTGTGACACTCATAGGCCTCGGCAGCATCTGCGCCCACCTCCGTACCTCTAGTCTCTGCCATTCTCTTCACGACGTCAATACTCCGTGGATGCTTTGATTTTCTCATTTGGGTCCGATATATTCCTAGCGCTCTAATCTTTCGATCTAAATGACCCGAGATATCGATAAAGAAATTAGGTTGGAACCTCCTCCTCGACCAAACGAGCTCGGGCTGTTCGTAGGATAGGACAATTGGAGGAGTACCCTTAATGGGTGAACCAACAGGTCGACAGGCAGTGAACGCGGCGGTTGAAACAGCCACATGGTCTTGATTCGTAGAATATAGATACGGAATGCAAACGATAGTCGGATCGACAGAGGCTATCGAAACCTTTCCAGTTTCCACTTCGTCAATTAGGGTTCTTTGGGGGAGCGTGTCCAGTTTTAGGTGGCTGTCCCCCTTAAGGGCGACATTAAAGTCATCGATTCTCAGATATTTCATCGCTTCTTTCAACTCCATCAATCTTATCTTGGCTACGCTCCTTCCCCCGTACTGTCGAGTATCACCTACTGTCATAACAAGGACGTGCACCTCCCCTTCGTTTTCTTTTATTTTTGATATCAACCCGCCGCAACCAAGAACTTCATCATCAGGATGAGGTGCTACTATGAGCACTCTCTGTTCGCCCAAGCTTATTATAGAACCTTTTTTCAGGGCCATTGCGGTTTACTTCAAAGCAAGGATTCCCAATACAACCTTATTCGTCACAAATGATCCATCTTCGGAGAATCTGCGCTTCACCAAATCATCAAATTGTGTTCGAGCGCTTGCCACAAAAAGTGTATATGATCGCCAATATGTAAGAAGGGATTCAGGGTCGGGGAACACTATGGAGTTTCGAAAAATGGATGTTTCAACCTTGCGAAATTCGTGTCGTAGGAGTGGGAGCGCGTGATTTTCCATGAATTCGGTATGAGTGACGAAGTCTTCAGGCAAGTCCGAAACTTCTTGATGCAGGTGCGCTAGTTCAGCATTATTCCCTCTCATGGGACCGCAGACAAATAAACGCCCCTTATCGGCGAGTAGATTTGAAATGTCCGTGATGGTCTGCGAGACCCCTTTAGAGTAATATAGAGAGAAACAAGATGAGATAGCATCGAAGGTCATAGACCCTAGACATGGTCGTATTTGCTCCATCCCACACCTCTTTACTTGAATATTGACGCGATCGTGTTTTGCAACTACCAATGCTTCATCTAGCAGGGATTGGGAGACGTCAATACCATAGGCTAAACCACTGGAACCAACAGTTTTCGCGAATGGGATAAGCTGCTTTCCGTTACCGCAACCGATGTCAAGAACTTTATCCCCCTTTTCAAGACTAATTCTGGCAAGGATCCAGTCATTGATTTCCCGCTTCGAAAAACGCCTGTGAGCATCAATTCGGATTCCAAGGGCTGTTTCCGGACTGGTCAATCTCATCTGGATAGACCATGGGCCTCTATTTACCATTTCGACATAGACAACATTAGCTACAAGTGTGAATCGTCTATCTCTGAAGAAAGGAGCTTTGACACCCTTTCAACTCCGGTGTCCACAATATATGGCCCTAACCGCGGCCCTCTCTCGGCGTTAATCAAGATACGATAGAGAATCTTGAAGAAAGCGGATGGGGTAATACCATTCTTCTTGGCTATTTCGTATATTTCACCCTGAATCCTTGTCGGATCTTTTTCGGAGTCGAGTATTACAATGAGCTCTCCGATTGCATGCTTCCCCACTTCTGTAATAGTGACTGACTCCGTCTCTGTTTTAACTTCTTCCATCCAATTCTTAGCCAGTGCAATCTTCTCTCTGAGCCCTTCATCCAAACGTTGAATGTATTTGTACTCCTGAAGCTTTTTCTCAACATAAGGGTATAAGTTATCCGTAGTTGCCACTGATGAGAGCTTAGCGAGCAATCGATATGGAACGTGCACAGGTGACAACTGCGGGGGATTCAGGTGATAGATATATTCGTAGAGAGCTTTTTGTTGAATTGCCTTCGCTACGTTGTCGATTTTCACTTTCCCAAAGTAGAGATCCTCCAAGGCGTCAAATTCATCCATGTATACCGGAATCTCTTCAACGCCAAGTAGCCGCGTTCCCTCAATCCGTTTGTACATTAGAAGAAGAAGCGACTCTCTTGACCCATATGTGAGCCATGACTGCGGCGTGAAAACGTTACCTCGAGACTTTGATATTTTTTCTCCCGACCTGGTTAGGAAGAGTTCGTATCTCACATGGTAAGGATGAGGAAAGTCTAGAATTTTTTCTGATATCCAATCATTTATTCTAACCGAATCTCCGATGTCTTTTCCAAAGGCTTCGAATCTGACATCAAGGGCGGACCATCGTGCCGCGAATTCGCTTTTCCAGCTAAGCTTCCCAAGTCCGTCTGATACGCTTCTCTCTGCCTCATGACCGCAACCCTCGATCCACTCGCCGCCCAGTTGTGATCCTGTGCACCTATATCTAACGCGCTTCTCTCCGGGTAAATATTGGAATGCTTGTGCCAAATAGATCCTTTTGCAGTTATGACATAAAGGATAGTAAGGGAGTACCCCCACAAACTTGCTCTGACCCAGCATTTCCGAAATCCTCGCGCCGATTTCGTCGGCACGGGCCAGGATTTTCTCTATCTGTGGTGTCAGGAGTCCACTGCGATAGGCCTCTGTTCCACTTTGGAATTTGTACGGAATACCCAATTTATCCAGACCGTCCAACAGGATCGAACTCATATGGCTCCCGTATGAATCATGACAACCAAAGGGATCATCAATCATGGACACCGGCGTTCCGATCTGCTCCTTAAGGGACTTGGGAAATCCTTCTGGCACTCTACGTAGACCATCAAAGTCATCGGAGTAAGCGATAAGGTGTGAGTTGTACCCAAGGTCCCTTAGTGCCAGTCTAATCCCATGGGCTCGTACAGCATCTCCAATACTTCCCACATGTGGGATACCAGATGCTCCAAGACCGCTTTCCACAATCACCTTGTCAAGAGACCTACCTAGTCTATTCTCCCTTGAAACAATCTCAGATGCCACTTTGTCCAGCCAAAGCCCCCTTCCTATTGTCGGCGTACTGCCTCCCATCCTTGAGTTTAGAGTTTCTTGACCATGTAGGGCCCTTCAAGCGAGTAACCGAGCTTTCTATAATACTCACGCGTGCCAAGGGCACTTATCACAACCATCTTTGACTTTCCAAATTCATTTTTGGCGATTCTCTCCGCCTCAGCCATTAGATCTCTACCGAACCCCTTATGTTGCCAGGATCTACCATCTTGGAGACCAACAGGGATAACCGATCCGTAGACATGAAGTTCTCGAATCAGGGCCGATCTACTCTTGGAAATCTCTTTTCTGTGCGTTCTACTCGATGGGAGTCTCATCCTAACAAATCCAACTAGCGTATTACTTCTATCGACCAGCATAGAAAGAAATATTTCTTTGCCCGATGATGACCGATAATCGATTCTCGAAAGACCGACGGAATGACCGTCAAATTCGAAATTTTCTTTCAATTGTCTTAACCCCACTTCTCTGCATCGGATGCAATGACACTCCCAACCCCTGCGCTTCATTTCTTTTTGAACGAGATCTCTTAAATCGCTCTTCTTTACCCCATCAACAATCATTTTGGCTGGAATGTCTCTTTGAATTCTCATTATCCTCACCCAATCAGGAACGAACCTTTTGACTTCAATTAGAATCTCTACCATCTCTTCGACAGTGTAGGGCTTGTACTCGCCTTTGAGATATGACCAGTAAAGGTCCGAAGATTCGATCAACAAAGTTGGATATATCTTGAGCATATCGGGACGGAAACTTTCGTCCTCGAACAGCTTGCGCATCGACTCGATATCCTTGGTTGGAGTTGAGCTAGGAAGTCCTGGCATCATGTGAGCCGCAATCTTCAAAGAAGAATCTTTGGCAATCCTGAATGAGTCTATCACATCTTTTACAGTATGCCCACGCCGCACTAACTCATAGATCTTATCGTCCAGTACCTGAACACCAATTTCAACTCTAGTGACGCCATAATCTAGCATTATGTCAACTTGCCTCTCTTTGCACCAATCCGGTCTGGTCTCGACCGTAATTCCAACGTTCCTGATTCTGGAGCTTTCAGCCGCCGTCTTCGCTTCCTCTAACGTTTGAGACTTCGAATCTGTCAAAGCGTCTAGACAACCCTTGATGAATCCTCGTTGGTACGCAATCGGTGTGCTTGGGAACGTTCCTCCCATGACAATAATCTCCGCCTTTCCAACTTTGTGCCCCGCGGAAATCAGTTGAGCAATTCTAGATCGGACTTGCCTAAAGGAATCATAGTCATTCTGTGCTCCTCTTAGAGCAGCTGGCTCATGTCCCGTATACGCTTGCGGCGTCCCAACTCTAACCCCTCCTGGACAATAGGTACAAACTCCGTGGGGACACGGATGAGGTTCAGTCATGACGGCGATGACCGCAATTCCGGATGCGGTCCTGACTGGCTTTATTTGCAGAGATCTTCTCAATATCTCTCTTGCGTCATCGGAGAGCATTGCCAGTATCGCCGGGTTGCTAGGCAGGCTGGATAGATGATACTTCGCCGATGTTTCCTTTCGTAGCGAGTCGAGTTCCCGGCCACTAATATGACTTTTCGAGGAGATAGCCCGGGCTATCTCCCTACAAGCTTTCTTGAAATCGTCTGAGTCAGGGATAGTGCTGGACCTTTGCATTTACCCAAGGAGAAGAGTGAAAATATAATAGCGTATCAGCTTGCGACCCACCTAGAATCTCCTACGGGTCATTGAGTTCTGCCCGGCCCTCCTCTTGAGGATGTATCGCTTTACGAATGTCCTTCTGGTACGAGTTCTTGGGGTGGGGCTTACTCTAACGGAAGCCTCCATCTTGGGGGTTTGGCCTCTTACCTTACCAGCCTTAGTCAATGAACCGTGAGTCGGCATATTGAAGCAAAGGCCCGAACAGACGCTTAAAAATCTTGGCCTCGAGTCACGCTAGTTATATGCTTCAACTTCTAGTGGATCCGCTACGGTGAATCAGTTCTGCAAGGAATAGTGTTACTGACCGAAATTGGCTTGATCGTCCTAGACCAGAAAGGAGAGGTTATAACCGCGGAAAGGTTTCCACCGAAAACAACAGAAGATCCAGAAGTCCCCTCTATCGAATTCACAAGAGATCTCATTCAAAGAGCGCAAAATAGTGGAATTTCAGGTTTTTCGGTCTCTGAGCCTAGGCTTGCCGAAATAATCACTGATATGGGAATCTCCGCACAGGTTGACGCTGAGCTTATTCAGAAGTTGCTGGAGAAGAAAGAGGAATTACTCATGAAGGCGGGCCTATTTAGTTCGGACGACGAAGCTAAAGAGTATTTTAGAGAGTTAGCAATCGCTGCCTCAAAGAAAAGGATTCAGGATCTTTCGAGTCATCCAGATTTGCAAATTATACAAGGCATAGGCGCGCTTGATGAGGACGACAAGACTCTGAACATGGCAACATCTCGAACACGAGAATGGTTTGGACTGCATTTCCCGGAGTTGACCGGATTAATCTCGGATCCTGTTATCTTCAGCAGGATCGCAGCGACGGGTCTGCCAAGAAGTAGGTTAGAAACGGAATCTTTTCGAGGGGTAAACTTCTCGGAAAAGAAAGTCGACGCTATTTTGACAGCGGCGAGGGAATCTAAGGGTGGAGACATACGTCCACAAGATCTCAGAATTATCTCCTCCGTGGCAGAAAATGCGCTTGGATTAGTTGCTGTGAGGGATAAGCTAAGTGGATATGTCAAAAGAGAGATGGGTGCTACGGCTCCGAATGTTAGTTCCGTGGCGGGAGAAACTATAGGAGCGAGATTAATAGCCAAGGCGGGAGGACTAGCGAAACTAGCCAGGCTTCCATCCAGCACGATTCAGGTCCTTGGGGCTGAGAAGGCGCTATTCAGGGCTCTCAAATCGGGGGGAAGACCGCCAAAACATGGAATCCTTTTCCAGCATGATGACGTCCATTCCTCTCCCCTTTGGCAACGCGGAAAGATAGCTAGATCCTTGGCAAATAAGATAGCAATCGCAGCCCGAGTTGATTATTATAGGGGAACGAAGGAGGAATCGTTAGCGAAGTCACTCGAGAAACGACTCGAAGAGATTAGAGCAAAGTACAAAGAACCTGTCCCTAGAAAGACCTTAGAGATGGAGAAGAAGAGGAAGATGAACTGGTCTGAGCCTTCAAAATCTCGGCAAAAGTGGGAGCCGAGATCTGGAAAAAGAGGAGGAAGGAATGGAAGTAAAAAGACCAAGGGTAGGAGACAATAGTAGGGCCGCCAGCTTGCCAGGGTTGGCTTGGCTTGATTTGAAAGGTCAAACCAGACTCGGAACTCAGAATCTTGTGAGTGGTTCCAGAGTCTATGGCGAAAGAATCGTATTCCTCTCAGGTCGGGAGTATCGCATTTGGGATCCTTATCGGAGCAAGTTGGCAGCGGGTATCCTAAAGGGTCTGAAAATCGTCCCTTTTGAAGAAGGGACAGCTGTATTATACTTGGGCGTATCTACTGGGACCACTGCAAGTCATATTTCGGACATGATCGGAAAGACGGGTGTATTGTTTGGTGTAGAGATGGCACCACGCGTTGGAAGGGAGTTTATTGAAAATGTGGCTGTAAAAAGGAATAACGTCGTCCCAATTATCGCGGATGCAAGAAGGCCAGAGCTTTACACTGCTGTCTTCAGGAATGTGGATGTAACCTATTGTGATATTGCCCAGCCTCACCAGACCCGAATCGCCATGGGAAACTGCGAGAGATTCCTCAAGAAAAATGGATATCTAATGCTTGTCGTAAAAGCCAGAAGCATAGATTCTGTAAAGGCCCCAAAGATGGTCTTTCGGGAGGAGGCAAAGAAACTTGACGCTGGCGGTTTCAACATAATCCAGAAAGTTGAACTTGAGCCTTACGACCGTGACCACGCTCTAATCTTGGCAAAGTATCACCCAAACTAGTTGATCAGACTGAAGGAAAATCGCCAAGAGTTGGATTTAGCCGTTCGAACGTGCTCCAGGAGTGTCTGGCACAAATCGGAGGATGCGATTCTTTCCTTAACCAGGCCTTAAGGAATGCTATAGTTTTCGGATCAGATGGATAACCCGTTCCTATGTCCCCATATTCATCCCTTAACCTAGAGATCTCTCGATCTCTAGCCACCTTGGCGACTATAGATGCCGCCGAAACTATCGGAAATCTGACGTCGGCTTTGTGGAACGACCTAATCTTAATACCATTCCCCGCAAGCTTACTAATGGTTCGCCCATATCGGAGGGCATTGACATCACATGAATCAACATAGGCGACTTGTGGACGCAGCTTTTTCGTGATCGAGGCCATTGTCTCAGCCTCAAGGAGGTTTAGTCTCTTGAGCCTTTTTCGGCGAAGGACGTACTGATCAATCATCTCAGGTGGTATTCGAACGATGCGTATCTTCTTGCACAGGTCCCTAATCCTTGGAGAAAGCGATTCTCTCCTATCGGCAGACAGGGTCTTTGAATCTTTTACGCCGAGCTCCTTTAGACCCTCAATCCCTTCTTGATCGGCACAGACTCCTGCCACTACCAATGGTCCTAGTACAGCTCCTCTCCCGGCCTCATCGAGTCCTGCGACCAAGACCAACCTTGTTACTTCCTGCTCAAAGAATGAATGATAGATCTGGAGATCTTTGCAACTAGGAATTCGCGATTCGATAGATCCACAAGGTGCAGTTCAGATGAGAGAATATTCTTCAGATCATTTATCAATGGATCGGCGAGTTTCTTATGGATGGAGCAGAAGACGGGCCGATCTGAATCAATCATAGTCTTAACTGCTCTCCGAAATTCAGGGCTCAACAGCTCCATAGGTCCCAATTCATCACAGACTACAAGGTCAGCAGTAGAGAGAGATTCCAGTATGGATTTCGTGGCGAGCCCAGAGAGATCTGCAAGATTTACCTTGTATTTCCCAACCTTGGGCCCCACACTTAAAGTGGTTGATGCAAGTACACCTCTACGCCCAGAAGTAAGGTCATGGATCTCAAACCCAGTCCTAGATCCATGACTACGAATATCTTGCGTTGTGAATCCACCTACAACATAACCTCCAGTTTTCACCTCATTAACGACTCTACGCATGAGTGTACTCTTTCCGATTCCTGGATCGCCTGCCACAATCCAGACTCGTGTCACATTCCTATTCTCAATCACCAATACCGGAGCTGTATAATAGTGTAGGTAATAAATTACAGAACTATTTTTATTGCTGATATCCTAACAGAGTGTTGTTTGCCAAGCAAGGGTGAAATCAGATTAGCAGAGATTGATAGAAGACTCGGGTCTCTCATCTCAGTTAGCAGGGGCGTTGTCTCCCAGTTGAAGGAACTCAATCAAAAGAGCAAAGATCTCAGGGTAGAGCTCCGAGATATTTCCTCAAAGATAGCCGAAGAAAGAGACGACCTTCAGGTGTTTTTCGTTGAAAGCAGATCCTTGAGGGATAACAGGAGTCAGCTCATAGAAACAATCCGAACCAGTCGGGAGGACATTCGAAGTGTCGAAAAATCCGTTATGGGTTTTGAAGAGGTTTCTACAGGGGAGGATGAACAGATACTCTCGAGAAAGTTAGAGGCAATTGAATGGAAGTTGCAGGCTGAGAGGTTGAGTCGAGATGAGGAGAGAGGGTTGGTAGAACATATCAAAGTCCTCGAGACCAGACTCCATAATTGGCGGAAGGCATATTCAAAAAGGGCACACCTATCTGACCTTGTTGGTAATAGCCATGAAATTCGCGCAAAAATAGAGGAGGTCGACGAGCGGCGAGCATTAGTAAGAGAGAAAATTGGTCCAACTAAGGAGTCCATAAAGGGGCGAGTTGCTGCCAGGATTCAAGTTTTTGAAGAACTGGATGGGAATCGCGAGGATGTCAAGGAGCTTGTCACCTCAATGCATCGGGCTGGAGATGAGATATCACAGCTAAGAGAGGAAAGGGGAGCGCTGCAAGAGAATCTTAGATCGAGGGGCGTCTCGTCCTTGGCAAGCAGGAGGATGTCACTTCTAAATGAAAAGAAAGGAGAGGCGAAAAAGAAGTTACAGGAAGGCAAATCCCTGTCTCTAGATGAACTTAAGCTTGCTTTTGATCAGGAGGATGAGTTAGTTAGATAGTCCCTCAAGGGCACTGCAGAAGAAAAACTCGGCCCTGCGACAGGGAAAGAATACAAAATTCCTGGTCATTTGTGTTGACAGAGATGATGATGTAGGGAGAAAAGCGAAAGTAAGAACCCCTGTCTTGGGTCGAGATCCCTGCGTTGAGTTAGCGTCCAAGTTGGCGCTTGCCGATCCGGAAGAAGCGGATGCAAACGCAATCTTTGCCGCAGTTAAGGTACACGATGACCTGCGATCAAAGGGCCACACAAGTGAGGTCGCGGTCGTTGCTGGCCTTCACCACGGTGGGTTTGAGGCGGATCAAAAATTAAGAAAGGAGTTAATTAAAGTACTC
>JACZWF010000195.1 GCA_022572285.1 Nitrososphaerota archaeon
GAATAGACCCTGGAGAATTAATCTTTTCTCCAAGCCTGTTTTGGGCATTTCGGAAAATCCGGACGATATTTTCTTTGCGTTTTTCGGTGAATTCTTTTAATCCCTCACCGAGGTATTCAGCGGTCGGTCCAACAAGTTTTTGAAGTCCGTCCTTGCTCAAGTAGGCTAGAATTACTCCTACTCCTATCGTTGTTACTGGCTCTGGCATCGACTACATATCTATTTTAGGATATAACGGCTGGCGGATCTGCGGAACGAGCCACGGAACCCTTCAAGACTAACCGAAGCTCAGGCGCAAATCAATACGTATCCGCCGGTATTCTCCAGGAAGGGCGAAGCGGTCGTTGGACCTCCTACGGCATGAAAACAATATTTTTTGATCGAGCAAGAGGACCAACCACCGAGAAAACGTTCATAGAGTTCGCCATTCCAGATAACAGGGAGTACTCGTCACTTTTCTTGTCTTTACACAACTCGACTAATCTCCGATCTGCTGTTGTATCAACAAGAACGAGAATAACAAAGCGATACTGCATTCTGTATGCAATTGATTGGCCTAATATGTCCCGCGTGGCCTGACCGCCAGCTATTGCTTTGATTTCTATCGCTGTTCCATCGATCCCTATCGACAAATCGGGCCAGTGAGAGAAACCAAAGAGTTTAGCTTTTGCGATTTTTTCTACCTCATCCGCACCAACTTGCGTGATAAGATTTTTGCGAATCATACGAGATGACTGAAGATGACCAACGATCGCTTGCTCAAACTCTCTTTCGGACTTGCCCTTCAGAGCTAGGTTGGCAGTTTTAAGTTTTCGAAGAGCTGATTTTGCGAGATCGAAATGCTGGCCTCGTCGCGCAGATGCAACAAATCCTAGATTCATGTTAATTATCCTCTTTGGGGGTACGCCCAGCAGGTATTCTCCGGACTACCCGCCCTCATATTTCCAGAGCACGTTCGATTCACAGCCTGAATTAGTGTAACAGCCAAGAAGGCGCGATGCAAGAGGGATAGCCGGCAATTCGATTCCAGTCTGGATATCACCAATCGGCATATCACCGATCAGCATTCGATCTTATTACTGGACTGATTTCAGGTCAAGCGTCTAACAATCCGTGCTTTCTTTGGGCGTCTTCGCTAATTCCAAAATAATCTCTCTTTCCCCACCAAATCAGTTTGTCTTTATCAATGCCGTCCTCGATTCCAAGAAATTCGCGATTACATTGAGTCAGCTTAAACAGCCGAGTCTCAATATCCGAAGCATATTTGACATAGTCTCTTAACCTCTCGGACAAACCCATGTCAGCTGGTGGTTGGCCGTCATCAGGATCCCATTCCTCCACTATGGCATTCAAGTGTTCCATCGCTGTATTCATTCCAAACGTGAGCGAGTCAACTTGCAGCGATATCGTCTGAGGTAAGAAAACGGAGAGATCCATTGCTAAATCTTCAATTGACTGATTCGATATCAGATAACGACCAGCCATTCTGTTGATATCTGCACGATTTCGCGATGGTATGTTAAGTCCAGCCTCCTTGAGAATCTGAAAGATGCCTCCGTGTAAATCTGCAATTGCCTTTACTACAGCTTCATGCCTCGGTGCTTCTCGCGACAGAGCCCGACTTGTTTCTTGTTCAACTTTGCTTATTCGTTTGGCGAATAGCGCTGTCATTAATGTGACGAATATTAATGAGAGAATGGAGAGGACAATAGCTGCAATTTCCATGGCAGTGTGGTAATAGAGCAGATCTAATTCGAGTCGCGAACAGCGTGAGTGACCTTACCCCCTCTTGTAGTACCATACCAGGCGAGAGTTCTCACGAGTATGCCATTACCTCTTTTTGCGACTATTCGGCGAGTTCGCCAACACGATTTGGCTCCCCTCATTATTTTAGTTACTTTGCAATACACATATGTATAACATATATTATTATACCAGAAGAGCAAACCATCTAGCTATTACGACCAATCATGGGAGGACCAGGTTCAACAAGGTGGACGAGCTTCGATAAGAAGCTGACTGTTGAGGATTGTCTCTGCTTATCAATCAGTGACCTCATTCGCGTCGGCATCTCTTTAACAGAGGTAAAGCAAGTCAACTGGCTAATGAGCCCTTACCAGAGGACGGTTGGTTGCGCTTTCTTCAAGCTTGACATGAGGGATCCGGAGAAGCCCGCCGTCTGGATAGACATCACGCGGAACATTGCTGGCGAGATCTGTAATCAACAGCAGGTTATCTATCTCGACCGCACCGTCTGTAACGCGCACGGGGGTATGAGGTGGTGGTTCCTCTGCCCCTCGCCAACTGGCGTTTGTAATCACCGGAGGTCGGAGAAGCTCTTCCTAAAGCCCGATGGAATGGAGCTAGGATGCCGGAAGTGCTACGACCTTTCGTACAAGAGCTGCCAAAGATGGAACCCGCCTGACCTATGGAGGCGACGTCACGAAAGGAATCCGTTCATGTTGGTGAACATTCCTCAGTCTTCAATTCAGGCTATGTCTGCTGCGACTACAATGCTCTGATCCGCCATCGGCTGCGGTTGGCAGTTTTTCTATCAAACCGGACCCGTATTTGTAATAGACCAGGTAGTCCCACAGGTACGCACATCAGATGGCCTTGTGATAAGAGTCAGCTTGAGTTAACGTCGCACGAATGCGGATACTCTTTATAATATCGATCGCTCTCGCGCTGTCTGCTTGTTCCGACAACCCAGTGGACTCTGAAGACGTCGAACAAATCGATATTAATGGCGAATGGGAAGAACTGATTAAAGTCGAGAACCCGATTCGCTTTCGAGAAATAATTACACTTGATCTCACGTCTCACGACGACAATTCCGTCTCCGGTACGATAAACAAACGGCTCAC
>JACZWF010000196.1 GCA_022572285.1 Nitrososphaerota archaeon
CTTGCATAGTTACTTTCAATGGTGATGATTTCGATCTGAGATATCTCTATAACCGAGCAAAAGTTATCGGCCTGCAAAAGGCCGATATCCCCATCACGATGGGAAGAGACTTCACATCGATTAGAAATGGAATACATATAGATCTCTATAAAACCTTCATTAACCGATCACTACAGATCTATGCTTTTGGAAATAAGTACGTCGAACACAGTCTAAATGGCGTCTCTGCTGGCCTTTTAGGGGAGTCTAAGATTGAATTTGATGGGTTTATTGGCGATCTACCTCTTTACGAACTAGCTAGATATTGTTACCAAGATTCACTTCTGGCTTTCAAGCTGACCAGTTTCGACAATGATCTCCTCATGAAACTACTACTCGTGATCTCGAGAGTCGCGAAAATGCCAATCGACGATGTTTCGAGACTTGGTGTGTCCAACTGGATTAGAAGCATGATGTACTTTGAACATCGTAAGCATCAAGCTCTCATTCCAAGAAAGGAAGAATTGCAAAGAATTGGGAGTTCTAGTTCAACGGCAATCATCAAGGGCAAGAAGTACAAAGGTGGAATGGTGGTCAACCCAACCACAGGGATTCATTTCAATGTCTCAGTTCTTGATTTCTCAAGCCTGTATCCTAGCATCATCAAGGTCAACAATCTATCATACGAGACTGTACGGTGCGTACATCAGGAAGACATGGTTAACCTCATCAAGGGTACAGATCATTGGGTATGCAAGAAGAGACGAGGGATTTCATCTCTGGTGATCGGTTCTTTGAGGGACGTTAGAGTTGATTACTATAAGCAGCTCTCCTCAGTGAAAGGGCTGAATGCATCTGAGAAGAACCTGCATCAAGTAGTTTCTCAGGCTCTAAAAGTAATTCTTAACGCTAGCTACGGGGTAATGGGAGCCGATCTCTACCCACTCTATTGCTTGCCAGTAGCGGATGCGACAGCGTCAATTGGAAGAAATGTTATCACAGAAACTATAGAAAAAGCAAAGAAGATAGGAATGGAAGTAGTTTACGGTGATACAGACTCCTTATTTTTGAAAGCACCATCCACAGACCAAATTGAAACGATAAGAAAGTGGGCGTCAGATGAGCTTGGAGTGGAGCTTGAGCTTGAAAAAACATACCGATATGTCGCTTTCTCATCTAGGAAGAAGAATTACCTTGGAGTCATGGCCGATGGAAGTGTCGATATCAAAGGTCTTACTGGAAAGAAGAGCCATGTTCCTCGGTTTATCAGGGACGGTTTTTATGACGCAGTTTCCACTCTCAGCCGAGTCAAATCTGAAAGCGACTTTAAGGAGGCCACCCAAGAGATCAGAGAGGATATAAGAAAAAGGATGATGCGGCTAAGACAGGGCGATGTCCCATTGGAGCAACTCGCTTTTCATGTTATGCTAGGTAAGTCGATAGAAGGATATGCTAATGGAATTAAGCCTCAGCATGTAAGAGCCGCGGAACAACTAAGAGCTATTGGCAAGCGAGAGGTCAGAGCAGGAAGCATAATCCAATACGTCAAAACTATTGGCCGGGAAGGTGTCAAACCTTTAGAACTGGCCAAATCGTCTGAGATTGACAAAAAGAAATATGAAGAAATGATGCAAAGCACCTTTGATCAGCTTCTGGATTCGCTCGGGTACTCCTTCGACGAAATCCTGGGAGCCACGAGACTTGAAGATGTATTCTGGAAATAGCCAAATTCGCATATGGCTGTTTTTAAATAAGATTGTAAAAGGACCTTGGTAATGCATTCTGACCTTAGAAATGAATCCAAAGTTGAGCCAATTAGCATATGGCCACGCATGACGGTTAATGATCTAGTGACAGAGATGGGAAAATCAGGTGCATTCATGGCCGGGATGTTATCTAAGGCCGTTGACACGTACGAACAAATGATTAGGGATAATGCATACGTTTTCCTTTCGTTGTCAGGCGCGCTTATCCCGGCAGGAATGAGTCGAGTGCTCATCGAGCTTGTCAATCGAAAACTAGTCGATTGTATTGTAACTACCGGAGCAAACATGGTACACGACGTTATGATGGCATATGGTGGGACATTTTTCAAAGGATCTCCACTGTTGAGGGATGATCGACTCCTAGAGAAGAGAATAGACCGGATTTATGACGTTTTGGTATCAGAAGATGAATTTGTATCAAAATTCGACGAACCATTGCTTGAACTTTATGATGAGATATCGATCGCAAGAAAAGGGGAGGTACTTTCAATTAGCGAACTAATCAATGAAATCGCACAGAGAATTCCTGATAAGCCGGAATCGCTACTTAAGACCTGCTATAGGAAGGGTGTGAAGATCTTCGTCCCAACGATTCACGATTCTGTTTTCGGGTTGCAAGCTGCAATTTTCAACAGGAAAAATCCGGGTAGATTAACGGTAGACGTTTTTAAGGACCTTCAGGATATTTGGACAATTCGTGAAAATGCAGCCAAATCAGGCGCAATAATTCTAGGAGGAGGTGTGCCGAAAAATTTCGTTTTCCAATCTTTTTACTTTGGTGACAAGATGCTGGACTATGTAGTACAAATAACTCTTGATAGACCCGAGACAGGGGGCCTGTCGGGGGCTCCACCTGACGAAGCCGTTTCGTGGGGGAAGATTCGACCTGATGCTAGGATGGTTGTCGTAGTAGGGGAGGTTACTATGGTCCTTCCGATCATCGCATCTGCATTGATTGAAAGATTGGAAAAATAAAAATGGGCGCAAAGGAGCTTTACATCGCATCGGACCCCCTTGCCAAGCTTACCACCAATGGGGTAGATCCACTGGTAGCGTTGTTGGGTGTTCCATTTGATGCAACCTCAACATATAGAACTGGGACGCGCTTCGGACCGAA
>JACZWF010000197.1 GCA_022572285.1 Nitrososphaerota archaeon
CATCACGAGGGCGACCAGGTCATGGAGACTTTCGCCAGCCATCTCGGCGTCAACGTCATTCGTGTGAATGTCGCGGAGCGTTTTTTCGACGCGCTCAAGGGCGTCGCTGATCCGGAGGAAAAGCGAAAAGTCGTAGGGGAAGAGTTCATACGTTCTTTCGAACGGTTCAGCGACAAACATGGACCCTTTGAATGGCTCGCCCAAGGGACGTTGTATCCAGACATTATTGAAAGCGCCGGGGGAGCAGGACCTTCCTCAAGAATCAAGGCACATCACAATGTTGGCGGCCTGCCAAAAAAAATGACCTTCAAACTCATAGAGCCGTTAAAAGACCTATACAAAGACGAGGTCAAGACAGTTGGTGCCCTTCTCGGCCTGCCTAGGAGTCTCCTAGAAAAGCACCCCTTCCCAGGGCCAGGTCTGGCAGTTAGGATCATCGGAGAAATAACCCCGGAAAAGCTTAGGATATGTCGAGATGCCAGTGCTATCGTAGAGGAGGAGATTACCTCAAGCGCCCTTTATGCTAAGGTTTGGCAGGCCTTTGCCATCGTTGGAGATGATAGGGCAACCGGAATTCAGGGAGACCTGAGATCGGAAGGACATATAGTGACTATTAGAGTAGTCGAATCTGTTGATGCAATGACCGCTGATTGGACTAGATTACCATTCGATCTTCTTGAGAGGATGAGTAATAGAATCACCAACGAAATATCAGGGGTTAGCTGGGTATCGTATGCTATATCGAGCAAGCCACCCTCAACAATCGAACCACAGTAAGGATCGAGTCAGTGCTAAGGTTGTAGAACTGCCTTGATCTCTCTGTCCATTAGAACAGCATTGACAAGTCGCTTTCCGAGTTCCGAGGATTTTGACACTTTAATTTTACCCTTTCTCCCCACCGTCGCCGAGAATAGAAATTCATTCTCTACATAGAAGTTGATCAATTCGCCAATTCCTCCTTCTCTGAAGATTAAATCTATGGAATTTCCAGTTTCTTTCAGGTTGAACCTGACGACTTCCCCGAGGGATGGTAACGTGGCCTCCACATCAATCTTAATCCCGAGGGTATCCTCCAAGTCGGAAATCACTGCACCCTTCCTTCCTATGATTTTGGGGATGATTGACTTATCGACTTTGATGATGGCCCTGCCATCCGAGACGACATCTACCATGGCCTTGGGATCAAACTTCCTTACTACATCTCGAATCCTCTCGGCCGCTAGCCTTTTCACAGCATTCCCAGTTTCCTTCATTGCTGACACTGGGACGATCACATTCTCATCTCCGAATGTATAGATCTCAAACTCTAGTTTCCCATCCTCAAAGTCTAACACATCGATTACAGGCCTGGCCAAATCTGCTTCAATCATTCCGGTAGGAACCTTGACCGAAAGTCGGAGCTCGTAACTTTTGTTATTATTCCTCCTGTTAAAAATATGACCGTGTCGATAATATTGGTAATCAGACCGAGCTCTATTCGACCAATAAACCTTTGGACAGCGCTGATTGGATTACTAGCATGTACGACTCCCACCATGCCCACTCCTGCTAGCCTCATGTCTGCGAAGGTCTGGAAGTCTCTTTCTTTTCTCACTTCGTCAAAAATAGTGTAATCAGGCCTGACCAAAAGTAGTATTTCTGCTGTATTTCCGAAATCATGTTCGAGTGGGCCGTACTGAGTCACCTTTCGACTTACCTGTAATTCTTTCGGGGACTCAAAAGTCTTTACTATTTTTCCTTCTTCTGAGTAGTAATTTGCAAGGCTACTTGCGAGGGTGGTCTTGCCGGAGCCAGGCGGACCTGCAATTACGATTCCCTCAGCGCGACCTTTAATCCTCTGAATTAGTTTTTCAGAAAGCTTGTAGTCATCCATTCCTAGCTTCACGATCGGTCGTACGACAGTGACTTCGATGGCGTCTGAAAACGGTGGACGAGTGACAGCTATCCGGTACGAACCCAATTGGATTACTTGGGCACCTTCTCTCTTGATCTCAATTACTGAACGTTCGGTCACCCTTGTTGCCTCGAAGATCTCGTCGACTATTGTTTTCATCTCTGCCCGGGTTAGGGATTTCGTTCCTACATCAATAAGCTTGAATGCGCCCGGTGTTCCTTTCTTGGCCCTTGGATAGAGCTCTTCCTTGAGGTGTATACTTAGAGTCGATTCGTCGAAATATCGTTCAAATTCTAATCCTTCGGTCTTGACCTCGACAGGAATGTAACTAACGCTTACTCCCAGGGCCTCAGCGACCAGTGCTTGAACGTAATCAGCCGTATAGAGCGTTCCATTCACCTTCCGCGCGACATCCCGAATGATTGCATCGATTCTCCCGCTCCCTGCAAGACGAATGTCTTCCAGGGTCGGCTTCTCGCCCTTATATGAGAGCGTCACTCCAAACCGCGCCTGTAGCTTCCCGAGTCTCTTCAATTCTTCCAGTCCTAAGAAACCGTGCTCTCGGTGCTTAGATGCCTGAGCCTGAAGCTCATCTAAAACGGCAATAGGAGTAACGATTTCACAGTTCTTCAATTTGCCAGACAAAATGAGCTTTGATATCGATCCGTCGATGATCACGCTTGTGTCAGGGACAACTATTGATGTCGGGCTACCTGTCATAATCGCACTCGGCCTTGAGATTTGTCAATCCGTCAATACCTCTCTCCTCTCAGACGTGATGACATCTATAAATCGGCACCGTTCTGACTCCTCTGTTCATGAATGAGGAGTTGATTCAATTCGTTCTAGAGAGATCGCTTTCACTTGGTTCCGAGTATTGCGAGGCTCGCTTGCAACGGAACATAGACCAAATAGCGATTCTGAGGAATGGAAATCCCGAACCATCCGTTATTCTTGATTCTAATGGT
>JACZWF010000198.1 GCA_022572285.1 Nitrososphaerota archaeon
TTAGGGAGACGAGAAATCTGTAGTGCCTCGTAAAAACGGTGGTCAAGAGTATAACCTTCCTCTATGCTGCCGTATAGTAACCTACCGCAGCTAGAAGGGGTTACCTTCTGAATTATCGTACGCGAGAAGTTCCTAAATATAATCCATGCTCCATCCTCTGTCATTTGCATTGCTACGACGTGAGTAACTCATAAAATATATCTTTGTGGGGAGGATCGGTGATTCACACTCTGGGATACGACCGACATTTAGCCGAGAGAATTCGGAATGTCTTAGCAGACCGGAGCAATATTGAGGAAAAGAAGATGTTTGGTGGAATTGCATTCACGTTGGATGGGAAGTTGTGTTGCGGTATCTCTAAGAACAAACTGATCCTACGTATCGGGCGTGATGAAGAGGTGAAGGCGCGCGCGCGCTTGCTCACACGAAACCCTTTGACATTACCGGGCGACCATCAAAGGGATGGATCATGGTGAAGCCGCCCGGCTATAAAACAGATACTGCTCTAAGAAAGTGGTTGAAATTAGCAGTTAACTTTGTGGGAATATTGTGAATGAATAATTGTGGAAGACCTCACAAGACTCATCTCCAACCTTTTGAGTTGCTTTGCGCTACTTTGCTTCAGGGGATTAGTAGTAGCTCATGATGACCAGAATAGGGTCAGAACTCTACTGAGCCCAGTCTACCCCTGCATGCACAGAAACGAAATCCCGAGCGAGTGTGAATGAATAGACCAGGTTGAGCTCCTCTAGTGTTCGACCTGGTATGGATTCTAATGTTATTACCTCCACATGACCAGGTTCTGAATCACATCCACAAACCGTTAGTTGGACCCAGGTAATAGTTACTTCGACGTTTCTTGCGTCCTCAAGTCCGAAATTCATAAGATTTACATTTAGGGTATAGCCTACGCTTCTTCCATTCTCCACAATCTCCTCGGTGATTAGCTCTCCCAGCAGTTGGACATCGGGAGCCCTTAACGCGTCTAGCTGTTCTCTAAGCAAGTCGAGATCCTGCAATTGGGCTCTTGCAGCCTCGAGTTCTAGTTCGAGATCAGAATTCCTGATTATGAGGGAGTCTACTTCCGCATTAGCTTTTCGAGCTTGCTCCTGGAGATCTTCTAGACTTTCTAGTCTCATCGCAAGTCCATTCACTTGAGGGTTTAGACCTGCGTATCCGGCACCGAGTCCGGCCCCCACTCCTATAACGAGGGTAAGGATCGGGAGGAGTAACAGTTTTAGCAAATTAGGATTACCCCCAGTTGAAGTCGGTAGTAACTATCTTTCCGATGTCTTGATCGAGGTCAAAGAAGAAAGATTTATTGAACTCAAGGAAAGACTTTCCTTGAATGGATCCCAAAGTGATTTTCACCGTTTCGACTATCCTAGATTGACATAAGCACCCTCCCTCGCGAAATTCAAATTCAAAATTGGCGTACCTGGTCGCAGCATCTCCATAGTTTACAATCCAACCCCGAATGATATGTTCGTCGGGACCATCCGGATTAACGACTTGGGTTATGAATGGACCGATGACATGAACGTCAGCCACTTGGAGGGCTTCCAAATCCAACTGAACATTTGTCAACTCCTCTTCCAAGTTTTGAATTTGGTTCTGGAGCAGAATAACATCCTCACTGACATCTGGCACCATCTCTAACTCCACAAGCTGAGCTTGGAGTACGTTCAGCTCTACCTCTCTTGTAGAGATGGCATTCTGAAGCGATATAATCTCAATCTCTTTAGCTTCGAGTTCCTGAGCCATTAGTTCAAGAGCTTGCTCCATACGCTGGTCGTCTTCTAGATCCGATATCATTGCACCATCTCTTTCCTCCAACTGTAAGGAGAGATCACCAATAGCAGAGTCTCGATCTTCGATTTGTCCAGTTAGGTAATTCACCTGAGGATTAAGACCAATATAACCGGAGGCGATACCTGTTCCCAAACCGATTATAACAGACAATCCGGCTACCAAAATTAGATTCGGATATACCATTTTGTTTCAATGCAAATAATATAATATTTATGACTTACCTCAGGGTGCTTACTAGTTCCTGTGTGAAACGAATTAGATGTTTTTTACTTAGCCACAAGATGTAAGATTATACAAACATGACTCACGAACTCCTGACCTCAGGCAAGACTCTTCAAGTAAGAGAATAATCGGTTAACGGCCTAGTCACCAGCTCAGGCTTCTCCATCTCGAACATATGCAAATGCCCATCCAACTCCAAGAGGAAACTATCAAATCTAGAAACTGGAACTATAGGAGATCCTTCTATCACATGAACGCCGTCGTCATATAGGGTCAGGAGTGCAGGTAGCGTTTCGGATATCCCGGCATTCATGGCGTATTTGCTATTACCGTACCTCTTGGCCCTCTCCCTCTGGGTTCGAATCGCTATCAGTAGTTTCGCGGGAGAAGAATACTTCCAGTGCTTGCAATCGATAGCTAAAGCTCTCTTTGCATAGGTGGCAATAATATCAAGTTCGGCTCTCGGCTTAGTCAAGAACAAGTTCCGAGTCACGATGTAACCTGTCTCGGAAAGAAGCGCGCTAGCAAAGGCCTCAAAATCTCGCCAATGGAGGTCCTTCGAGACCTCTACGATATCTCCTCCTGCCTTGAGATCTCGTAGCGATAACTTCCCATCCATTCTTTCTACCTCATCATCCTATGACCGATTCAAAGTTTGAGCAAAAAAATCAATAGTCTTCGTCCATGCATCTTTTGCTTGCTCTTCACGAAAGCGGGTGGATTGTGTTGGATTTGCGAATGCATGTCCAGCTCCCTCATAAACATGAATTTCCACTGGAGTGTCCTGTTCTCTTAATACACTTTCAAATTTGCGAACTTCA
>JACZWF010000199.1 GCA_022572285.1 Nitrososphaerota archaeon
TATACATCTCTTTTCCCTAGTAGCCCTGAACTTGCCCATGTATTCCATACAGATGACTTGGGCTTTGGGAGAGATGAATGCCTAATTGCAGTGATCTTAATTCAGAGGGGTTTGAGTGTTGCTACGCCTTTACCAAACTATGGCGCTTGAACAGAAGTATAGGTCACCCTGCTATCCATGCTACTATGATGAACATATTCGACGTTCTGCTTGGCGCAGTGACTGCGGCTGTCACCCTGGACCCGTCTAACAAATCGAGGCCGCCTAAGAACTTCTCCGTAGGTTTGCCGCGAAATATAACGATTCAAAAGGGACACATATGGCTATGGGTATCAATGTCGCCGGCCCACCTAGGACTAGTCCTAGTGCGGCGGCAAACCCTAGATTTTTGTAAGAAGCGAATAGGCTGTAGACAATTACTCTTTCGCTCGGTATTTTTCTCCGTAACGAGATGTAATAAACCAAGGAGCCTGAGATGAAAGTTCTCGATAAACCTATCACCAGAATCTCAAGGAGGGCGAGAGATGGTATGAATATCTCATTGACATTACTCCCAAGTGCAGCATACAGAATCAGGATAGGCAACGAAATAACGACGGGTCTTGTTAGATTCTGGATACCTTTGATCCTTGAGACTGCCCGAGAGAGCAATAACGGTACGACGATATAGAGCAATAAGGCCGTTCCTATCTCTGATATGGCAGCTAGAGAGCGGCCGGTAAGCCAAGAGATTAAGAGGGGAGTATAGAGAAATGCCATAATATAGGCAAGGAGGTTTGAGAGAATGGAGATCCTCAAATCCCCTCGAAGTATCTTGGTGTATCCTACCACTGCTATCGCGGGTGGGGAAGCTGCCATAATCGCGAAGCCCAAGCGATGACTAAGACTCAGATCGGGCATGATATAGGCCAATATCAGAATGAGTGGTGTAAGGAAGAATAGGTTGATTGAGATGGAGATGAGTACTGGCCTTAATATTCGCCTAAGGTGTAGTAGATTTCTAAGCTGTATCCCCCCCATCGAAAGAGTCATCATTAGAACTAATGCAATCGGGATGAGATCAAGAGCAATCCTGGCACCACGAGGGGTCAAGAAGCTAATTGGTATAATGGCCAGAATCAGAATGGGAGTTAGTATCGGCAGTCTATCTCTTCCCATTCCACTTCCTCTCAACCAAAGCGACCAAATGACTTAGTTCGACAGAAACAAACCTTATTCTTGATTAGACCCACCCATCTATCTGTAATACCTCGTTCACGACGAACCCGGAAAGATTCAGAGTGTTTCACAGTTTTGAGAAAATGTCTCAGTCACGATCCGAATAATATCTTGACTGTATCATAAAGACATATCCAATGCTACGGTCAAGCATCTCAGTAGTTGCCACTGACTTTTGTATTTAATCTGGCTGAAACCCTAGGACGAGTGACCTAAGTCTTGGTGATTGAGGATATCCACGCCTTTCCCCCATTATCATGAATGTTCGTCTTGAATAATCCCTCATTGATATAATCGATCTTCCAACCAAGCTGGAACGTCTCTCGTATCTCCGCCTTAGTAATACGGCGCGGGCCACCCCAATCTTTCGGTTCCTCATCACTGAAACAGATCATGAAATATTTTCCTCTTATTGCTAGGACTGATAACAGGCTCTTAGTGAACCTCAACCTGCCATCATCGGTGAGCCCATGAAAGAGACCTGAGTCAATAATGCTATCAAAAATCCGATTAAGCGTGTGCAACTCGAGAGCGTCTTCAACTAGGAAAGTGACATCAACTTCGAGCTGCTCGGCCCTGGCCTCCGCTTTCTTGATTGCATTTGACGAAGAGTCGATCCCGACTACTCTACGCCCCAACCGCGAAAGGTAGATTGCGTTCTCACCTGTGCCACAACCTACATCTAACACATCCCCTTGGATCTCACCTCGATCCGCAAGACGGGCAATTTCAGGTTGAGGGCCTCCGATATCCCAGGGAGGGACGCCAAGATAGCTTGAGTCAAAGTCTATTGTTGCCATATCAATTCACTAGCCGGACCTTGACTGTAATGTGATAGGCTATTAAGAAGCTAAAACACCCCTTAAACTATGTCTGAGTATGTAGAGGCAAGTGTCTCCAAGATAGGGATAGATCAGTCCCGCGGCACCGGTATCATGATTCTTCAGACCTCAGACCACCATGAAGTACCTATGACTTCATTCTCACAAGAGGTAAGCGAATTCATACGTCGATTTTCGAATGGAGACAGAACTTCTATACCGACCGTCTATAAGCTAATTGAGGAATTGGCTGAAGCAAATATGTTGTATCTAGAGAATGTCGAAGTTTATAGTCTTGGAGGAATAATGAGGGCCAATATTCATTTTCGAGGAAGGGGAAGAGATAAGGACCTAACTCTCAAACATTACCGAGCATCAGATGCTATCGCACTCGCCGTCTATTATGATGCAACTATAATGGTGCATAAAGATCTGATTGTTGATCAGGTGGGATCAAGCTGAAGTGCAGAATAACGGCTGATCACCCGGGCAAAAATGGTAAGTGACGTAGATATGCTTGATCGAATTAAATTAGATCCTTAGCTAAATGCGGACCCATCCTCGAATCGCTTTTGCAGTAGCGTGCTTTCCTTTTGAGATTCCTGTTTTCTTCCTTCGTTTTGGAGAGGGATTCTATCTGAAGCCACCTGTGAGATGAGATTTATTGGTGAGTTAGAAATCAGGATTTATAGCACGCGCGCCGACTAGCTATTTGTTGTTCAGGGGCTGAGACGATGGCCCACGAGTAACCTAAATGGCTGATCCAAGTACATGATAACACTAATAGCAAGAGGAGGTCCTA
>JACZWF010000200.1 GCA_022572285.1 Nitrososphaerota archaeon
GTCGAATAGATACTATTACAGACCAGATAGAGAGACTCACGGGATCCTCAAGACTGCTGGAGAATCAAATTACCTTCGCTTCAGTTACCGTTGGGCTCGTCGAACCTCTCGTCCTAGAGGATGGAAAGTAAGAAATTGTCGAGGAATCACCGTTCTTGGCTATTTTCAACGATACTATCGTGTTCGCATCTAACCTTCTCCAGTTTGAGATTAGAGGCATACTAATCTTGATAATTGGATTTGCTCCCATCTATCCCATAATAGGCATAGCCTATCTGATATATCGAAAATACGGTATGAAACAAGGACAATAAGATTGTATATTAGCAATCGTGCTCAAGCGCCGCTCAACGTTACTCATGGATACATAGGTAGATAGATTTAGGTGTCTGACCATCAGAGAACCGATTGGATATGGGTTCTGCTGACTCGATCCTTAAGGAGATAGAGGAACAAGGGGCAAAGAGTTTCATCCCAATCATAGGTCCGAAGAAGGGGAAAATTCTTGATGATGCGGTGATGGAATGCGAGCCTCGAGTCGTCCTTGAGGTTGGAACCTTAATTGGATATTCCGCCATTCGCATAGCAAGACTACTACCAGAAAAAGGGAGAGTGATCTCCATAGAGAAAGACAGAGTCTCTGCCCGGATATCCAAGGAGAATGTCGCAAGAGCCGATCTCTCCAAGAAGATCAAAGTTCTTGTGGGAGATGCCCGGAATGTCATACCAGAATTGCATGAATCCTTTGACTTGGTTTTCCTTGATGCGGAAAAGTCAGAGTACCTAACATATCTCGAGTTAGCCGAAGAGAAGTTGCATGCTGGCAGCGTGATCGTAGCTGATAACGCGGGAGTCTTTGCTAAAGAGATGAGCGACTATCTCACTTATGTTCGAGATTCTGGGAGATACCGAAGCCAATATTACGAATCCACTCTGGAGTTTAATGATGACATAATAGACGGAGTGGAAATAAGCCTCCGCTTATAGCTCTATTTCTCCGAGGGTCAGATGCGACCCGAATGGTGAGTAAGTAGCATCTTTGACAACCTCCTATGCTTTTCGTAATAATAGACAGAACCTCCTATAGAGCTAAACCAGATGGCTAACCATACAAGGATAGAGAAAGCAGGTAAGGTACCTAGAGAAACGTTCAGGAGAATGAGCATTCCGACGGCGAAGATCACCAAAGATGCTCTGCTCATCCGTGTTTCACGCTTGCATGCCACTCCCATTTTTTCAACAAGTTCTTTTTCGTCCTGTTGAACCATGAACGTTTCCTCTGTCAAAGACCTTGTACTGAGGCTACTCTCTTACACTAGAATCTTTTCCAAAATCACCAGACAAAGAAGGTATTTCGAGCCTCCTAACACCACTGAGGAGAGATTCGGCATTTTCGTCACTCATTGTATTGACTTGCATTCCCTTGTACGACTTTACAAACAGTTGTGACAAAAGAAAGACGATAAGCATGGGTTTGGAAGAAAACCCAGATTCGAAAGCCGATGTTGAGCAAAAGCATATCAATCTGGTGGCAGGATGGTAGCTTCGGTGTCGCCGAAGGTGCAGCCGTAGATACGCTTTCTTTGGCATTTGATGCAGATCGAACAAATTTAGACTATGCAATCGTGCAGTTCGATCCTGGGACGTCGATCCATTCATTTTTGTCACGGGTAATCCAAATACAGTCAGGTTAGAGGAAGAGAAAATGACTAATGTAAGCTGTCCCAGTTGCAAGGCGACTCAACCGAGTATAGAAGCCATTTTTGTGGGCGGCGAGCTAGTTGGGTGGAAGTGTGAACGATGTTCTTGGCGAGGACAGATCTAGCATGCATGCAATTCTGCGCGCTGGATAAAGGAGGACGGCTAGATATATTACTGGGTAATCTACGCTACGTTTCCTGAGCCCAGCACCTGAACGATTAGTACTTCCAGCGCGCTCGCTGATTGCCGAAATACATTCGACTAGTTTCGACAAGAGAGCGGAATGAAGAAGAAGACAAATAACTGAGTTATCATTCCGATTTAGGTAGTGGGAGAGAAAGAGTACCTAGGACTGGCCAACTTCTTCCATGGAGAACCAGGGAAGAAGAAAGAGGTCTCTACAGCGATGGTTGAGGTTAATGAGGAGGTATCTGCTTTCTTGGCCCGACCCAAACTAACCATAAAATATCCCGGGATATTGATGATTCATGAGTGGTGGGGCTTGAATGATCAGATCAAGAGCATGGCCCATACCCTCGCACGCGAAGGTTACGCTGTCCTAGCACCCGATCTCTTCAGTGGAAGAGTAGCAACTTCGATAGAAGAAGGCAAGGCGAATGTAGAAGAGAATCCGATAGGGAAGACCTTTCCCAGACTAGTTTCAGCCCTAGAATTCTTGAGATCCTTAGATATGGTTGAGCCAGGTAATATCGGTTCGGTAGGTTGGTGCTTCGGTGGAGGTCTTTCGTGTCTAGTTGGAGCTGAGAAGAATTTGCAGGCTATTGTGATTTATTATGGGAACTTAACCGATGACAAGGATGTATTGGAAAAGCTGAAGAGTCCCATTCTAGGAATCTTTGGGGCAGAAGATATCAGACCGTCTGTGGGTGAAGTTCGCAAATTTGAAAGTGTATTAAGAGAACAGGGCACTCCAGTTGAGATTCATGTGTATGAGGGAGCTGGACATGCATTCGCAAATCCGACGCACTCCACCCGCTTTCGTGAAGAGCAAGCAAAAGATGCATGGACGAAGACTATTGATTTTTTCGCTCAAACTTTGAATCGGTCATAGGATGATGATGTAGAAAGAATGGATGGGAAGTTATCGCTAAGAGATCTCAAGGCAGGAGGAGATATCGT
>JACZWF010000201.1 GCA_022572285.1 Nitrososphaerota archaeon
TTTTTAGATTGGCGTTTCCATCATGGCCTGGTTCGTCCGGGCCTTTGATATGGACATATATGACGGAGAAACGAGAGAGAAGTTGTCTTGCCATCTTTGCTTTGAGCTCATAATCCGTTGGAGTTCCAGCTTTTACTAATTTCATCCCTGTTACCGAAGCAACTCCCTTCTCAACGGGCATATCCGCCAAACAAGCAAACCTTGCTCCGTATTTCTTATCGATGGGCTCAAAACTTGGTATCAAATGTCCCGGGTCACGTAAAAGAATAACATTGGCCGGGTTCTTGCCCTCTCTCTTTCTACTAATATTAATGGAATGTCTCCCGAGTATCTCAGACGATTGCAGGGTGAACTCATTCACAAGCTTTGCAGCAATGTTTGCGCCATTGGCTGGCCCCATCCGTACGGCCTTCGCAACTTTCATGGACACAGAAGGCGCCGCTACACCGAGTCCTCCTCTCCTTATGTATGCAGGATCAGTATTCGTAATGTCGGAGGAGAGATGGGTACCTTTAATTCGGATTACTAGGACACCTCTATGACCTAGAGTCGCTTTTAGCTGGAATGAAGCTCCACCTCTTAAGACTACTCCAGAGTTTATGGCCTGAGCCAGCTGATAGGCTTCCTCGCTGGAAAGGTTCCTGCCGGCTCTCCTGTCGACGATCCTTCCTCGGCGGTCAATGGTCGCAAAGTTAGCTCTGAGCGCGAGATACCCATCTTGAAATTCCATCGCCTCGCCAATGGCTTCTATCGGTCCTCTTCCAACATATCCGTTGGATATATCATATCCCAACATACTCAACACCCCGGCGTCTGATTCTGGAGCTATTCCTTTTCCGACAGTATGAACCATCCCCATACATCCATTCAGCACGAGTTGATCTAAGTTGGGTGTCCTTGCAGCTTGAAGAGGGGTGAGCTCGTTAAGGCTCGGATTCGGGAGGTCTCCTACGCCATCCAGTAACACATAAACCAGCTTATTCTTCAAGTGTCTAGTTCCGGGTCTTTCTAACAAAGTGCTTTAAGGTTGTCTTAGTTATGAAAAAGGCTATATGTTGAAAGTGTGGTCGACGTTACCGTGACAGAACTCAGGAAGGATTATTTTGGCGAGAAGTTTGTGATAATGAATTCGGGGAGGTCGGGGCGTCCAGTTGATATCAAAGTCCCTATGAAGAAAACATCGACAAGATGCGCTATATGTTCAGAAATTAGAGGCAACGGAAAACCTGCTGTCGTAGTGGACCAGAAAAGTAAATTGATAAGCTCGAAGCGGCCTTATGACCTCAAGGATGATGAAATGCTCTCTCACCTTATTCCAGTAGGTCGGCATCTCATAGTTGCCATCACTAACCATGATGATAAAGTGCAAACTCTTAAAGTTGAGAAGCTGGCTCAGATTCTCAGCATCCTTCAAGAGACAGCAAGATCATCATCATCAAGGAAAAGTGGTGAATACACCGCTATCTTCCTGAACTATGGAGTGGGCTATGGTGACGATGGTGCCGTTACTTCCTATCACCCTAATTTTGAGATTCTCACTCTGCCAATCATCCCGCCGGCAATTGAGTATGAGATCAAAGCTGTTGAGAAGTCAATGTATGATCTTGGCATATGTACGATCTGTAGGGTGGTAAGTCTTGAGACTGGGGGTCCGCGCCAAATTCTATCCACGACTCATTTCCTTGCTTTCGCGCCCTGGGCGGCTACACATCCTTTTGAGTTCTGGATATCACCAAAGACTCACCAGACGAGCTTCCTCAAGATCTCTGACAAGGAGATATCTGATCTCGCTCTAATCCTTCGGTCCACGCTTGGGGGTGTATCACATGCCCTCGGCGACGTCCCCTTTACTGTTGTTTTCCATAACTCACCGCAGGGAGACAAAGATCTAGAGCTTCATTGGCACCTAGAAGCGTATCCCCTAGTGGGCATCCGTGCGGGCCTGGAAGAAGGGATGAGCGTATTCCTCAATGATACGGCCCCGGAGCTCGCTGCAGAGACACTCGGCAAGGCTTCAAGAAGAGAGCTTGCAGCTCTTGTGGGAGTAGTTTGAGCAATGACCCGGGTGGAATTCGAACCCAATTCCCCTAAAAACTAACTTACCATGTTTCACGTTCGCATTGAGCCTCTCGGACTGTGTAATCGCGAAGACTTTTCTGAGAAGGTCTAGCTCTGCTTTTGTCTGCTGGATTCCCCTCCTCTGCATCATCCTACGCTGAGTCCGGCATGCAGATTCAAGATCGAGCTCTACTATCCTCTTCCCAAATGATTTAGCGTAAAGAGTAAAAGATGGGATGTCAACCATGGCACGACCATAGATGTGGGACGATACCCCAACTTGAATTGAGGACAGGAATGACCCTATTGAAGTTTTTGCATAATCTCCGATGATGCAACCAAATTTCTGCTTGCCCGTATTTACTTTCGTTCTACCAATCCGTACTTTTATCTGCCCGTAAGTATTCTTGAGGTTAGAATTCGTAGTCATAGCACCAATATTCACCCATGACCCAACGAGCGCGTCTCCCAGGTATCCAGCATGGGCTTTGTTCGAGTAACTATGAATAACGGATCTCTCCACCTCCCCGCCAATAACACATGATTCGCCGATGGTACTACCCCGAATTGAAGATCCAGCCCTAACCTTGGAGTGCTTCCCAATAAAACACGGACCCTCGATCCGACTAAATGCTTCGATCGTGACATTTTCGTTGAAGATAATCGGCCCTTTCCGGGTGTCGAGAACGACATTCGGCGCAATATCAATGCTCCCTGCAGACCAGACTTCTTTTTTTTGACCGATGATCGTATAATTCATGATAGAACTCAGCCA
>JACZWF010000002.1 GCA_022572285.1 Nitrososphaerota archaeon
TTCGATGTTAGTTCCGTTTGCTGCGGAGGTCTTATCGAAGAATGTAGAAGATGTAATGGTTGTGCCTGAGCGAGTTCGAGACCCATTGGACGATATTTCAAGAATATCTTGCTGATTCCCGAGAGTTGTATTCCCAACGTCGAGAGCGAGAGTAGTCCCGTCATCGCTACCTACCGCTCCGAAGTTTGGGCTTAGTGTAATTGCTCCAATTATTAGGTCTCCTATGAGTTGCCTCCCTACCGTCGTGATAATGTTGCGGGAAGGGAGATATTGCCAAAGGTGTTTGGGTAACCACTTCGGAGGGTGGACTATCTTGCTGTGTGGTTGCTCGAGAACCCTCTCTTTCAGAAGTTCAATCTCCCTGTTAAGCTGGATGTCCCTGGTTATTGAATGATATAGGATTTCTTCGAGTTGTCGGTAAGTATCGTAGTCGGGAACTTGGTCACCTTTGAAGACCCAGACTTCTCCAGAACCTTCAATTCCTATTTTGGATTTTGTTTCCATCATACTCGAGTCTGCTCCTTAATCATCTGTTTCAACCATTTCTTTCCATCTCTAATTGCTGGACCCAAAAAGGGGTGTGGGGGCCTTGTGCTAGTTCCTTCTTCTTCAAATCTCGCGTAGTTCGCGGAGGCCCCTACTGTGATACTCGTCTCATCTTCACCGAAGACATCGATTGTGGACTTCAAGTGACCTGTGATTACATGCACATTGAGTCTTGCTTTCACTTTGATGATTTTTCCCAGATTTGTTTTGTTTTTGGGAAGTCTCTCGATCGCATTGGCTAGCTTGACATTGCGACCGATTGACCTTTGCATGTTTCTCTCTTTAAGCCGAGACATTCTTTCCTCCATGCTTCGCGTAGAAATCTGATGTTGCCTGATCCTGTTTGGACTTCTCTTCTAGCAAGCTGAAGGTTTGGTTGGCCCAATATTCATCGCTTGGTTTCATTGCATCCACGAATTGAATCGGAATTCCTCGCTGAAGCCAGTTAACATTTCTGATTGCCCTTCTTAGGACCGGGTCTTTCGCGAGCTCTTTGTATTGTCCTGTGAGGATTGCCTTTCTAAGAGTTGTAGTTCTACCCCTTTTAAACCGAAGATGTGTTCATTCATCCATCGGATTAAGATGTTGACATGCTTGGGGTGATATCTCGCCCATTGTTCATCTTTGAGGGTTACTTCTGCGGTCTCTTGTTCTATGTTTGCTTTGATCATACCGGGGTCGTTATGCTCTTCGGTATGAGTTACCATGGTGACCTTACAATACTTTGAGAGAATTTCATAAG
Source organism: Nitrososphaerota archaeon (assembly GCA_022572285.1). Taxonomy (GTDB): domain Archaea; phylum Thermoproteota; class Nitrososphaeria; order Nitrososphaerales; family UBA57; genus B1T1B5. Next base: position 1,289 of record JACZWF010000002.1, read on the forward strand.
TTCCCTGGAGTCCGCTTGTGTTCCTTTCAACTATCTCATTGATTTCTCCTGCGACTGGAATCGTGAAGTAATACCGATAGTCGTCTATCGCGATTCTTTCAACACCGAATTTAGGAGGCATGAAGCCTTCTGGAAATTGTGACATGAATTCACCCCCTAAGCGATAGTAGCAGAGTTGGCATTGAAACCAAGTTTCATAGCAATTGATTCAGTTGCGTTTGCGTCGGGGTCCCTACCTGAGATATTGAAGAGTTTTGCATTGGTGATTGTTAGGGCTATTGTATCGTTGAGATTGTAGACGAATGTCCTAAGCGTCTGAGCTCTCAGATCGTCTTCGAGTGAGACACTTGCGTCGGTATTCCATTCAACCGTAAAGTCCCCGGCTATCTTTCGCATTGTCGGCCTCTGGAATTTGATGAGTGGATCCCCAATGGGTCTCTTGTTACTGATATTGCGGGTGACTGTCAGATTGAAGTCTAGGATATCTTGCTCAACTGCGTTCCAGGTGAACGGTGTAGTTGGGTCGGCTCCCGTAATGGGTGCTGTTGTGCCTGGAGTATGATGTGACCCTAATCCAATAAAGTCACTGGTTGATGGGTCCGTAATTTGTGCTGAGACTATGTCGGCGCTGCATTGCAGTTCGTCACTCTCTGAATCGAGATGCAGGCGCATTGCTTCGATCCTGCTACCAAGCATTTGAATGAAGTTCTCTACTCCATCGATCTCAATGGAATAAGCCATCGCTAAGGACCTGTCGTTTGTTCCTGCTCCTGCTCTTGCATTGATTCCGTATGCTAGGAAAGTAAGCGCATTGACTCCGAAGTCTATTGTGGATTGATAGTCCTCGCGGGTATTGAGGTATTTGTAAGCGTCCTCAGATCCCATTCTTCGAAACTCCTTTTGTGGGAAGTCTATTGTGTGAACTACTTTCGCGACTTCGGCAACTTTCAGCATGGTTGGATTCGTTGGCATTATCCTAAAGGATGCTGCTGCCTCTTCCACATATTCGAGTTGTTCGATTACTTGACCTGCATGAGTTGATTCAAGACTCATGGTTTAGTCTCTCCTTTCTTTTTGCCTTCGTAAGTGAAGGCTCCACATCTGCTACAACGCCTGGCAATTCTTCCGTCCGGGATTTTCCCATCTTCGGAATATCCCGTAAAGAGAACGGCTTTGCCCTTGCAGTTATTTAGCATGTGGGCTTTATTTTCAGTTTTTGGCTCCTCGCCTAGTTTGCTAATCGGCTCCTCGCCTCGGTTGAAGATATGGACGAATAGCAATTAAAGAACTATGTGATTACTTTGTTGTAATTCAGCTCGACTGTAAAGATAGAGTGAAAGATATCCTGCTGTCGGTCTTCTGAGTTCTGTGCTGCTTGCCTTGGGCCTGTCCAAGTTAGATATTGGACTCCGGTAAATGGGCTGTTCGTATTCAATGCAAGAATTCGTTGAACTTCGAGCTCCATCTTCCAGAGTTTATCCTTCCCACCTTTACCTCTACTGAATAAGTGAATGTCGTGGGGGTCCTTGTGTCGAAACATTCCGCCACCTATGCGCTTGGGAATTATGTCGACGTCGCCTTTTCTAACATGGATTGAATACCAAGATTTTGTGTCACTTACCCAAGTTGTATTGATTTTAATCTCTTCTTTTGTCGGAGTCTTATCTGCTAAACTCCCCGGGGGAATGTCCCAATTATCTCGAATCAACTCCATGACTGAAATATTTGGATCCGTCGCGAAGTCTTTAGACTGCCCTGCGGGAACGTATTTGGTGCTTATGTCGGTCCACCTTGCTTGACTATGAAGTCTGCTGGTAGTGTTCTTTCAAACACGCCTGACTTTACATGCTCCACCGTGTATTGATATCTCTTGCTCCCATCTGTGGCGAGTGAATCGAATACTCCTGCTACAACATTGTATCGAGCTATCGAGCCTGAGGGTTGAGTCATCGATTCGTCGACAACTGCGATATCTTCGAAATCGATATCCCAAACGATTAAGCTGAATCCTGTATAGGTGCTGAGGTCCTTTAGAGTCCCGTCGAAGTTCTTGATTGTGATATCCAAATCATACCCGGATTCTTTCTGGAAGATGGGACTGATTAGTTCGGATTTGCTAGTTATTGGCATCTATTTATTCAGCGACCTCCGTCGAAGAATCATACTCTCGGTCTGCCACTCTAGCGTTAAATTCCCTATCTCCTACTAGGCTATCGTAATCCCTATCTGCGACATACGCAACCACTGAGATTGTTCCACCGATAACGGCGATTGTGCCAGCGCGATAGATTGCACCGTCGAAGACTATGAATCTGGGAATTCTTCTCTTCGGTAGCCGATATATTCTGTGAATGACTGGTTGATGGATTCTGACTTCAGGTTCGGCTTGATGATAGATTGCTCCATCGTATATTCTAGTTATGACTCGCTGGACCGATGGCTTTCTAAAGAATTTGGTAATTCTTGATTCTTGGATTCTCGGCTCTTCACCACTATGCCGGAGTGATTCATCGAAGACCTGGGTTTTACCACGCCTTTTTGGATAGACGAGGCTCCGAATGAAACTTATTGGAGGGAGATGTTCTGGTGCTACGCTATCGGGATGGAATACTGAAGAGTCATAAACAGTGATCCTTGGCCTAGCCTTCTTTGGTATAGGTAGTTTTCGGATGAAGGACCGAGGTAGAATTCCCGCGACTTCGGCTTCTCCTCCTGTGTGTTCTAATGATTCGTCAAAGACCTTAGTTTTACTCTTGATTATCTTGGCTCGTTTCGGTTTGTCGAAAGATGGAGGGGTTCGGACCTGTTGTCCTGTATTAACGACTGATTGGTCATAGACCTTTGTTTCTGATTTGATCTCCTTTGCCTTCTTTGGTGAGTCGAAAGATGGAGGAGTTCGAACTTGTTCGCCTGTTTTTAACACATCATAGATTTTGGTCTTAGTTGTTATCTTTTTAGATCTGCCTCGGTAGATTACTGGTTCGAAGGATGGGCCTGATACTTCAGGTTCTCCACCAGTGGCAAACAAAGCACCGTCGAATATTTGGGTTCTCTTGTAGGGGATTGGTGGTTTGGGAATGTAAGGTTTATCGTAATTCACAACAAATTCGTTTGCTGCTTCTGCTGCAAGCTCCATACTAACCGCGAACAGGGTTCTATCTTCAGCCTGGGAATTTGTGCCACTATTACTACCTCCATCCATGTCGATTGTTTTGTTTCCAGTGGTTAGACTTTCGATTGTCTGAATTTGCCAAATAACTTCGTCGGTGCTATCCCACCCTCGAAATATGAGTTCGTCGGAGGTTTGCGTGGCTGGCTGATCTGCATTTTCAACCTGTAGCCTTAGCATGGATAGATTAGTGCTAGTATTGATATCGATTACAGATTGCGCGAAAATCCAAACATCGTGAGTTGCGCCCGGGTCGATTGTTATACTATCGATTAGATTACCAAAGGATGATGTATCGAGAGTAACAGCGCCAGTATTCCAGGATTCTGATTCAACGTCGAACTTGCTGAGGTTAAGGGCGAAGGCTTGGCTATCGGTTCTTACACCATTAGTTCCACCAGATTCTTGTCTGCTCTCTGCCTCGAATGTGTTGCTTGATGCGCCGAGTTGAAATACTCTTGCCAACATTAGCACCATAAAATCAGTAGCGGTATCTTCACCCTCTTGACTCGTAAATGGATCGGCATCGCTAGCTTCACCCGAACGCTGAATGTGATGCTCGATTTGATGGCCCGAGCTATTCACATTGATTCTATCGCAAACTAATACGAGCCATTCGTCGTTCGCAGTTCCTGGGGTGAATGTGACAGTTCCGTTGCTGTCAGTGGTAAAATCTGTGCCTAGCGTCACGCTTTGAGAGAGTTGTGGATCATGATGCCAGTCGGTATTCTCGGTTAGATCGGCCTCTAGGTTGATGGCGACCATTGTCAAGTTATCAGCTTTTCCTGTGACACTTCCGCTAACAGCAAATTGAACATCTACATCTTCAGCAGTTGCGGGCTGATCAAAAACTACGAAGCATGAATAGGTCCACCTTCGAGTTGTGGTTCCATTGTGAGCTTCGATTATAGATTCGCTTTCTGCAAATGCTGTCGGCGTGGTTCCATGAGTTAGACGCATACTGAGCTGTTGTTGTGAATCACTAGCTCCGACATGAGCTGTTATCACTATCAACCACTTGTCATTTGCTGTCATCGCTGAAGCAAGTATTTGAGCTCCCGATATGTCGGCATAGGTGGAAGAGGTTGTAGTCTCTGCCGTAGTTACATCCTTGAAGGCGTGACCGATCTCTGCTGCATGATATGAGAAGATTATATCATATCTTGAATTGCATGTTTTTCGATGGGTTGCTATCGTGTCATTGATGGCTTTCCAAAGAGCTTCGCCTGTCTTAATCCCTCCAACCTTATTCTTAGAGCATTTTGCTCGACATTTGAAACTAAAACCGTGTCTCCTATCAAGAAACTTATGTGGATATTGGGAGCCTGAAGCAAAGGAGCCAATAGGTTTGATCTTGGAATCTAACCCAATGACCGATTCTATTCGTTTTTGGTGACGGTCGATCTGCTTTCGGATTTTCTCCTCCATCTCAGGAGGTAGATTGGTGAACCTACTGAGTAGGAGACTAGATAACAACCTCGTCCACATCGTCGCCCGTTGGATTGTGATAATGTAATATCAGTGACGTAAAATGATTGGCGTTGTTTGGGTTCTTGAATTTCTGCCTCAGTTTGGTTAGATGATCGTCTAGCGAATCTTGGAGCTCTTGCTCAAACTGCGCCTCGGTAAGGTCGGTTACTGCGACGACAACTACCTTGAGATTTATCTCCCTTAGTATGAATGGCATTTAGAAGCCTCCTCTGACTTCGGACCACATGGCTCCTTCTCTTGCCAGGAGTCTTTGCATGACTCCCCTTTCTAATAGGAAGCTCATATCTTGCTTCTTGTCACATTCGAGATTGATTGTCCCGTAATATTGCCCGTCGACCGGGCTTTGGTCGAATTTGATCGGAGGTATTATTCGATGGTATCCCGGCATGTCGGTAGGTTCGGCGGTTCGATTATAGTCCGTTAGCTCAAAGTAGCAATAAGGGCAGGGTCCCATGATTCTCCTCTTGCCATTGAGCTTAGATGTGATCTTGAGTAAGACACCCGTTTCTCTAAACTTTTGAGTGAATCGAAATGCTTGATAGAACTCCGCCATGAGAGCGACCAAGCACCCCTCAGATATTAGTTAGTTAGCTTACTCTTCCCACTGTAAGTAATAGGAGCCGTTGATTGAAGCTCCCGGGGCTGTTATCGCTTTGAGACCGATTCTTAGAGCTCCCGAGATGATTATCTCGAAGCCTGGAACTGGAGCATATACGTGATGTGTCTGCGGATGAATGGCCCATCTCGGAAAGAAGTTATCGTCTGATGTTGGTTCGACTGTAAAATTCTCCTGACCGACTACTTGAGGTGTAAGGGGTTCTCCTCTATCTAATGTCTCTTCAGTTGAAGCTGAGGCCGTTCCTGCTCCTGTCTGATCTATGAGACCGAAGTCAAGTGGAACCGCCGTATTCGATACTCCTTCGAGACCGATTCCTACTTCTCCAACTGTTACCCGGCGATTCGCAAGACCGAGAATCTGAAGGAAAGTCTTGATCGCGGTTCCAGTAGCGAATCTATTACCTATCTGAGCTTTGATTCCTCCCATTTTCTTTAGCTCAACTCCATGTGGCAATCATGCCCACATTCTTCTGATTTTGGTTTCCCATTTTTGTAAAATCCTGGGTTATTGAGAGCTCTCGCATGAGCTTTGAGACATCTGTCTTCATCACAAGACTTCTCCTTTGCAGTATCACGCCTCTTCCTTTGGGTAATTCTCTGGACGAGTTTGCCATCGACTATCGTTGGACCCCGGTCAAAATCTACGTCAATGTAGATAGCAGGATTTCTAGCGGTAGACATTAATGGAGTCAGTTGATCTGCGTTGATTTAAGAGAACTATCCACTAGCGAAGCGCGCTGCCTCGATTCCTGTTTGAATAAGGATTGTGATAATAGTCACTGCTCCGGCTAGAGTTCCATATTGCCGAAGTCTTGATCCGTTTGGTTCACTATGTTGATGATTCACCCGAGTTTGCAGTATGCCGATAGCCTTCTCAATGCTTGTTAATCTTTCGAATATCTTCGTGTGTTCTTTCCCTTGTTCTTCGTTTTGTAAATTGGCTCGTTCAAGTAGAGCTACCCTAGTCGCTAGGGTTTCACGAGGCATAAACTCGCACGTAGTTGATTGTATGATAAAAGAACGAAAACGAGGGGGAAGTGGTGTATTGGATATGCCACGAAGCAAATCCCTCCCCCCACGCCAACCAATTTGGGTATGGTGATTCCTACTAGGATTTAGTCACTTAATAGATTTACCTAATCGTATTTTCCACCGACGGTTAGATATCTTGCGTTTCGTTGATTCTTAGGCATGATTACTCGAACTCCTCCTATAGTCCAATAGTCTTTTATCCCTCTGCTATCGTTTCGATGGACTTCGCTTATTCTTGTGCTTGTGTGCTTGCCGAGTATTTTCAGGCCCAGATGAAGTAGCTCGTGTGATATGCTCCAAGTTGCTGCCTTATTCCATCCCCTATGCCACCATCTCACCTTGCTGAAGTATCCATAGACTAACTTCTGCCTATCGAAGAATCCCATCCAACTCCCGATTGGGAAAGTTCCCATGGCAATGATCCAGTCGAACTTTGTGTCATAGCCTTCTTGGTCGATTATTTCGTAGAAGTGATTTAGGTCTGTCCAGGGATATTGTAATACCTGAACTGTTATATCGAAATCAAGACCCATCTTTTCCTTAAGCCATATTGTTAGGAAAACTGCGATCTCGAAGGCTGCGGTCTCATACTTTTGTATTCTTTGAGACCCACCGAACACCAAGTCCCAATAGGTGCTAGGGATAAGGACTTCTAGGAGAGCCGTTTGCTTACGCATTGGTGGTGGCTTACTACTTGCCATTTGATTTTGAAGCCTTCCCGAACAAGTAACCAATTCCTGCGGAGGCTAACATTACAACGATCTGAGCGTCATTGATTGCTACCCCGTATAGCATACCAGTTATGACTAGACCTGCCGCGACCCAATTTGCGATTTCAGCTCTTCCACCTTCAGTTACCTTATTGTCTTCCGGCATATCAAGCGGTCTCGGGTCCAGTTGTCTTTAAGAGTTGTCCTTTGGTCGAGCCGGGAGTTGCGAGTGAACTGCTCTCCAAGAACATATCCATCATATCAGTGAATTTCTTCCAAAGCCATTCGCTCTTCTTCTCTGGGTCCTTGAAGTGGTCGAGAATTTGGGAGGCTGAGTAATAGTTAGACATTGCCTGGACGGTCTTGAAACCTGGGTCACTTGCCGTCCAAGTTCGCCCGGTTCTTTCGTTAATCAGATCGTCAGCTTTTGCTATTGCGTTATTGTATTGAGTTTCGTCTACCTCATCATCAGGGATATTTCCACTAAGTTCTTTCACTTCATCCCTTTGTCCGTAGACTACCATTTGCTTCTATAACTCCTTCCATCCTTTAAGGTCTTTTTTGACAATAATAAACAGAGTCGACGGGAGTTGTGCTTCTCCCGTCGTTGGGTTCTTGTGTGTTCTGGGGTGATTATGACTAAGCAGTTCTGAAGGCCGTGATCTTGAAGCCTGCAAGATCTCTCTGCAATGCCTTTACCCATTGCATTGACATGACTGCCCCCTCAACACCTTCTCTAATATCGATGAAGTCTTCAATCTCCAAGTCTTGTCTGAGTCCTACTGCGACACACTTCTGCTTGTTGACTACGATGACCGTTGCGCTAGTTGCTGCGTCTGCGTCTAGGATGAGAACTTCAACATTGCCCCGGGTGCCATCTATCTTCAGCTTTCCAGGTCCGGTGTTGTCGATCTTGTCGTTATACAATTTGTTCAGCCAGGGGAAGTTGCTGGTTGATTGGTCGATTCTCATGTGGGCTGCGTCAGTCGGGTGCATTAATGCGAGGTTGGGGATGAACTTGTTAGTTGGGATCCTGTCGTCGATTACTGTGAACATTGCCGAAGTCGCGATAGCTGGGGTTCCATCTAGGTTTGCCCTAGTATCGGTTTGAGTGAGGTTATTGATGTAAAAGTCGTTAACGTCTTTCTCAACCGTAACTGCGACGGCTTCTCCTGCGGACTCTAGCGTATCTTCGAGAGCTGGATAATTGGCATCTCTCAACCAGCTTCTCGGGATTGTAATTTCTCCTCTGAATAGACCGCTCTCTCCAGTTGCATCGAGTGAAGCCGTGGGAATCTGCCCACCCATCTTCGGAGCTCGAGTCTCTTGTCCTGCTGGATCGAAGCGGAAGTCGGTTCTGTCAGTGATTGGGATTTCTATCTTCGGGACGTCCATCGGGACCATTCTCGCCATATCCCTCCAGTCGATGAATGTCTCGGAACCCTTCAAGACGTCAGCCATGATTTTCAGGTTGACCAGGGCTGGGTCGATGAGGACTGATTCCTTCAGTATGACCTTTGCTCCCATTCGATAGCTTATCTCCTTCATTGAATTTCCAGAGATCTCGTGTCTATACTCGGTTCCGTTGAGAATTTCCTTCCATCCAACATTGTTAAGGAATTCGTCAATGGTAATCTGGGCAGGCTCCAGAGTTTCCATTATGGAGGCTACGTTCGCCTCGCCGTATAGCTTCTCTCTCGTTATTTGATTACTATGTGGCAATTTCTATACTCCTAGACCGAGGTCCCACCCGTTTGCCTTACGTGAACTGCTATGATATCTCCGTCAGCAGTTGAAGCTTGGCAAGCCTTCGCGAATATGGATACGGCTGCGAGTATGGCTGTATTGATGTTTCCAGCAACATTGTCAGCTGTGTCATAGTCTACTTTGACCGCTCTTCCATCGACTGTAGTGGTAACAAGTCCGTCTCCAATAGCAATGTTCACGGAGTTTCCGTTCACTTTGCACTTGGCGAATCCGAAGGTTACGACTCTAACATTCTCATCGGCTGCTGAGGCTGCGAGGACTGTAGTTTCCTTGCCTACTTCTCCCCCGACTGCTATACCAATTACTGTGGGTGTGTTCAGGACAGCAATAGGTTCGACATCAGGTAGATTGTCGGCTGTCACCGCAGGAGCTACTATTATGACCGGGGACCATAAGTCGATTGCCTCGTCACTTATTAGAACTTCAACAATTGCATTATCGTTGATAGTTCCCTTTCTTACGACTGTTCGGAATAAATCACTCATTTCTCATAACCTCCTAGTAGGACGCTCTCCTCGAACCTGGCATGCTAATCTTCCTTCCAGACTTGCCTACCACTTCTAGGGTCTTCGGCTCTTTCTCTCTATGTGTTCTGAGAGCGTTAGCCATGTTTTCAGGTTTTAGGGCTTCCTTCAGCTCACCAAGAGTTTTTTCCATCGCTCCAACTTGCGTAGCTACTTGTGGATAGCCGGTAAGTTGTGACAGGAGAGCTGGGTCTAGTCCGATCATTTTACCCGTCTTCGCGTCCTTAAACTCAATCTTCAGGGACTTGAGAAGATCGTCTGCAAGACCCTCCTTCAAATTCTTGACATAACGATTGATTCGTTTAAGCTTCTCTGCCATTGGTTCAACAGGATGACATTCACCATCGGGTCCTCTTTCTTGGCCGATTGGACACTCTTGTTCCATCACGACACAAGTTCCATCTGGTCCCATGACCTGACCTTCAGGACATTCTTGTTCAGTGATGACACAGGTTCCATCCGGTCCCATGTGCTGACCTGGAGGACATTCACCTGGATGTTCGGCTTCGCTGAATGTGTGTCTCGCCATTGCTCCAAAACCTAGTTTCAATTCAGGAGGCAAATTGGATTCATCCAGAGCTTTGATAATTGACGGTAAGGTGACTGCTCTAAAGTCGCTATCTGTCGGCATTGAGTGTGTCTTTGTATTTTCACCATTAAGAGAACTATCCCTCACTCCGAGAGTTTCGATCAAGCGTATCGAACTCTTTGGGTCTCCAGGGACTTCTCCTTCAGTTATGAGGGCGAGACCTTCGAAGATTAGACCCTTCGGAATTTGAGTTCCGTCGGCTGTGATTTCAATCTCTCTAGGAGCTGGAGCTTGAATTGATACGTGTCTGACCTTTCCACTAGCGATTGCTTCCTGCGCTTCTTTGTCAGAGATTGCAGCAATGGCTTCTATGACTCCAGACTTTTCACTCCATTCAGCATCAAGGATATCGTTGTGTCCTTCCTTTAGCTTCTCCTTATGGTTCCAATTAATGAATCCACCTATGAGAGTTCTTGCAGATCTTATGAGTTCGTCGCTACTGTATTTTCTACGGCCGTGTCCTATGTTCTTTGGGTCTGTAATCATTTCATGTAAGGCTTCGATTGCGTAGATTTGGGTGTCTGGGTTTGTTTTATTGAAGAGTTTGATTCTCTCCATATTAGGGACCCATTCAAAAGCCTCCTTCCATTCCTTCTCGCTCGCAAGTGGACGAATGAGAGCCTTACCTTCGAATTGAGCTTGGAGAGCTCCGCACTTGGCTCGACTTTCAGGGGTATCGCCACCCATTGCGATTAGGCATTGATCAAAGGTATCGAAGCCTGCAAACGGCATTGATCTCTTGAAAGTGGAATTTGGTTAAGAGAACAATTAGGAAGGTTTATTGAGACGTCTAAAGTGTTTTGCGACTTTGACTCTCATATCTGACGGAGGTATGCTTCGCTTAAAGATCTTGGCAATGGTGACTCTTGTATCTGGGATTTCTGCCCTGCGCGGTGGCTGACTGGTCCTCACCTTCTTGGCGTCTTGATGATCTGTGAACCCTTTGGTCCTCATCTGATTTCTTAGCGTTGCTGTAAATGGTTCGAGTCTGCACCTACAGTTGTAATGAATGGGAGGTTCGAATGTTGGTGGGAATTCTTGAGCTTGCCAAACCTTTCGATTGAGACGTCTGCACCTATCAGTTGTTCGGCTATCCATTTGGGCGACATACCTGACGAATTCCCTAGGTTTGTCGAGAGCTTTGATTACTTCGAATATCCTATTGAGCTGGCTTGCTTGCTCTTGTAACTGCTCGCTCACGAATAATCACCCATTCTTCAGTTCCGGGTAGTTTCATCTCCATTTCTGGGGCTTCTTCAGGGTCCATCCGTTCGGCGTCGGTGTCTTTCATCAGCTCGAGACCCATATTCTCAGCATTGCGTCTGAATTCCTTTAACGTAATTCCCCTTGATTCGAGAGCTCCTAAGATGAACTGTGGATCTGGATCAGGTGGATCCATCGGATTCCAATGTAGTTCTATGTTTGCTGATTCCCATGGCTCGATTGCTATATCGGGGTGACTTCTCCACCATGGCTCGATTATCTTAGAGGTGATTTCTAGGGCCATGATTGTTTGATATCCTCGATAGTTCAGCTTGGCAAGATGGATTGCTGCCTCAGATGAAGCTCTATTGAAGTCGGGTCTTGTGAATATTCTGGGTGCCGGAGTTTGAAGAGCCTTTAGGATTTCAGCTTGCTGCAAGTCCATGAAAGACTCGACGTCCATGACTCTACCCCTAGAACCCATCTCTTGAACTTCAGCTCCTTCTCCGACTACAAAGTCTTCTCCAGGCTCTAGCACTTTGAGAGTTGACCGATTGGCGTCGAGTTGCTTTTCAGTTGCGCCTGGGAATTTGTAGATGTTTCTCGGGACATATCTCCGAATGAGCAGACGGGATTCATCTAGGATCTGAGACTTTGCGTCCATTATTGAGACTGCGAAACGGGTCTCGAACTGGTCTTTGACTTTGACGGAATAAGGTCGGTCGATTGTCAGGGCATAAAGGAGACCGAGGCCGTAAATTCCACTGTTAGACTTTCCCCAGGTGAAATGAATGACCTCTTCGGCAGGGAGCATTTGACTCTTGGTTCCTCTGAGATCATAGGCGATTAGCTTGCCTGTGCCTTTTTCAAACCATACTCTCTTGAAGTCGGATATTGGTAACCAGTTTAGATCGGAGAAGTTGTTCGCTTCTTTCATCCACCACAAGTTGTTGCCGTATGCGATCGTCTCGAAGACTATGCCATCATAGATCTTTTGATAGAGGTGGGTTCGCTTCGAGAATTCTTCTATAACTGGGAGAGAGTCTTTGCTTCCAGTGAAATAGATCCCAGGGCCCGCGATTGAATTGCGGGTCCAGTCTAGGGCAAGCCTGGCGTCTCCGTCATTTTCATACCAAGAGACCTGAGCTGAAAAGGGAGCCTTCGGAGCTAGTGATAGCTTTGCGCTTGTAATGTTACGAAAGTTCGCGGGGAAGGCTTCGGCTATGCTGATACGATTGTGCAGGATCATATTCTTGTAAGCAGCCATTGAGAGGCGCGTCTTCTCTCTCTCATCCTTTACCGGGGTAATTACTGGAGCTTGATTCAAGCTTGGAACACCTTCGTGTAGTAATTGCATGAAGGTCATGTCTTTTTGGCTCCAGGCATTTTCATCATTATGTTGACATATTCAATTACATTCTCATAAAAGTAGAATTGCGTATCGCAGTCCGAGCATTTATACCGGGGGAAAATGAACTTTGGGTCGATAGGTGATAGATTGAGCTCTTCGTGTTCTGTCCTGATGTTGGTTTTTTTACACCGAGGGCAGGAGAGACTACCCATCTTTGGTTATCTCTTCTTCTCTTAGAATATTTGCAGATGGTGTATTGTCGATTGCTTCTCTAATGTAGATAAATTTGGATTTATCACATTCCAGAGTGATTTTAATTTTAGTTTTATCGAGAACCATCTAAGACAACATCGTATTTGCTAGCGCGCGCTTAACGTCCACGACGCTTGCAGGGTAAGTCATCTTGTCGGTCCTTCGTGTCACTAGTTGCCGATAGCTCACATCTCGAGCAGGTGAGATTCATGGCTCCTGATTGAGTTCTTACTCCGGTCTCTTCCCATGGGTGCTTGTATTCCTTTTCAACTTGTGGAGTTTCCGCAACTGCTACCTCTTTCTTTTGGCTACCCTTTTGTCCTTCATCCAGAGTATTTTCCTTCGACATTCAGATTCGATATACCCCTAGATCGACCATGCCTAAAAGTCTTGGTTTGGCAATATGGCATAAGATTGAGGTCGCTTGAAACCTGTCGTCGTGGGTTCCGCTTGGATGACCGTATTTTGGGCTTGCGGTTCCCTTGCTGACTAGCTCCTGTTCTTTCAGCTCTCGTTCTAAGGCTCCACCCTTTGCCGATTCGGGTATAATGAAGATTTTGTTTGACATGAAGAATCGCAGATCTGTAACCATCTCATGTTTGAGCTGTTGACTGTATTTGAGAGGTTCGACGGGAACTCCGGACCGTTGAATGAATTCTGCTAGGGCTACTTCACTGGTCGCGTCAATGCCCAGCTTCAAGAAGGTTGAGTATTGTCTGATTTCTTGCTTGACATCCTGGGCAATGATTGGGTAAGCCATGTGATCCCATACTTTCAGTCTCTTCAGTAGTAGCCTATTAGATATGTCCATGAATCTAGGCTCCTGGTCGGGGTCGGGTTGAACCCTTACTCGTATGGGCTGTTCGGTGTGAATGATGGCTCCGATTGCTAGAGCTGTAAAGTCCCTAGTTCTTGCGACGTCCATGCCTCCCAAATGGCAGAGGGTTTCAAATTGGCTTTCCAAATGGATCAACTGGTTGAGGTATTGGCTCTCTCTTCATCCGTATTCTTGACCCTTCTCTCATTTGACGCTTAAACCAAGCTTGGTATTTCCCACACTTCGCCCAATGATTCTCGATTATAGTTTCAAGTCTATCTTCGGATTTGGCTCCGAATGGAGTCCCGCAGAATTGACATCTCTGCCTGACGAGTTCGCTCAATGCTTAATCAGGAATTAAGTCAACCTCTATCTCTGGGAACAGTCTCAACTTGTCGGTGTCGCTTCTTCAATGGTTTGTTGGCCTACTGCTTTCTGACATGCCATCTTCAGACCCAGCATGATTTCTTGTGCTTCCTCCTCTGACTCGATTCCTGATATTCCTGCGCTGACTGTCCAACCATCTACACCTTTCTTAGTTCGCTTATAGGCTCTCCCAACCGTATATTCTTCTGTCATCTATTCACCCCCTACGTTGAATTCCGTATTCATGTTGATTCGTAGTTTTTGGATCTCGTTTGTAAGTCTATCGATTTGCGTGACCTGTTTAGCGATCAGATTAGCGATCATGATGTTTTGTCTCTCAACCATACTTTGTGATTCTTGAGCTCGACCCTTCCAATAGTCGTAATTCGCTTTATTGTGCTTGTTCATTATATTGGAATCGCCATTCGGTCAGTTGCCTTTTCATCTGATTTCGTTCCTTTCCTGATACCTGTTATGTCATAGAACCCTCCGTCTTCATCCCATTCGGTCTGTTCTACTTCAAATGCTACTTGTTTCGAACAATGTGGGCAAATTAAGACATCTGTTCTTTTCATGGTCTTGCCTCTTTGATTCTCTGAGGTTCAGGTGGATTCTTCCGTTCCTCTTCTAGTCTTCGCATGCGGTTGACGAGGGGTTTGCCTTCAATCGAGGCAATGACTCGGTAGAGTTCGAAGTTGTTTGCTTCAAGACTCTCGCACCTGAATTCTTCGAGTAGTTCATCATGAGTTGGGATGAAGTGATCATTTCCGAGTTTCCCGTATAGGAGTTTGTAGAGATCGGGCCATGTAAAAGAGAATGAAAAGGACTTATTCATTCAGCCTTCCTCCTCAGGTCTTACAGGCATAAACTCATTGCTCTCGAGTCCAAGTGCATGACAGATCTTCCTAACCCCTCCATGCTTCTTGCATCTCTGAACGAGATGGCCCTCGAATGTGGCGATGGTCTCCTGATCGCATTGCGGAATGCAGGTTTTGATTACGCTATCCATTATTTTCCCCGGTGAGATATGTTGTAGGTTCGGCTTGAATTGTGTTCCGCAATCACATTCGCATGGACCTTCATGGATTCCTATTATGTTACAGAAGCAGACGGGTATTTGCTCTCCATCTTTTTCATAGGTTTCAAAGAATTCGCTTTCAGGTAAGTTACTCAATTACACCACTGTCGAACTCTTCAAAGGCTCCTTCTATAATACTTTCCGATATCGCTGATTGTTGGCTTGTGATGAATTGAGCTTCGAATTCCTGAGCGAATAACGGCCCTAAAGTCTTGGCCCTGTCTTCAATGAACTCTCTCGAGATGAGTTTGTCGAGAGCTACGTGATATGGATATTCACGTTTCCAGGCATTGACCTTTCCTTCTTCGACTTGACGGACTCTTCCATGGAACCATCCTCTCTGACCCTTTGGAGTCGAGACGGCCCACAAGTCTCCGTTAGTGTTTGCAAGTCGACCGATTGCTGCTGCAAGAACCTCGTCGTCGTTAATGAGTCCATAATGGGCTGCTTCATCCAAGAAGACCGCAATCACTCGATACCAAGAACGCATTGAGGAAGCTGACCCGGGGACCTCGATGTATTCTGTTCCGTTTGTTAGTCGAAGTCTTGAGGAGGACCTATCGTCTTCTATGTATGTAGAGAGTCGGTCCGAATTGCGAAAGAGTTCATGGAGTCGACGCATGTTCTCGATTGATATCTCTTCCCTGTGACTACCCATTAAGATCTGATAGCCGGCGTAAGGTCCACCGGGGGCGCCGTTTTGAGCTAGGCCTCTGAGTATGGTTTCTGTGATTCCTATCTTGTTTGACTTTACGATTAGACCTTCGTGATACCTTCTCTGAGTCATGGTCTTCAGGATATCTAACTGGTATTGATAGAGACCTGTGGGTTTGTTCGTTAATGGGTGTATGGGGAGACCTATGGCTTCATTCCATATTCGAGGGTCCCTGGGGAGCTCTCCTGTCGATAGGAGTCGAGCCTTATGTGCTAATGCCTGAGCTAGTAACTGCTTTGCTTCCAGCCTCGATTCGTTTAATGTCGGCAAGAGTTTCCCGTAACTCCTCCAAGTCTCTTTCCATTTCCATTTGAATGTTGCTGACACCTGTTAGTCCTTCGAGGTCTGTCAACATCTTGTTTGCTCTGAGAGCTTGTTGATGCCACCTGACTTTGATCTCTCCGTCAGTCTTGCCATAGTTCTTCCAGGCTTCTCTAATTAGCTCGTAGATTGCTCCCACTCTGACGTATAGATTGTTGTGAGTTCGCTGTTCCCTGGTTTGATTCTCGCGATACCATTTACCTGCTTTGGTTCGAACTACTCGTAGATCGTTATCCACGGTCTTCTCTGAGATTTTGAGAGCTTTCGCCATCTGTCTGATAGTTGTTCCGCGATATAGTAGACCTTCAATTTTTTCACGCCTGAGCATTACCGCTTCGGCTGTAGTAGATACTGGAGACTTCTTTCTCTTGGAGACCGTAATGGTTGAGAATTAACGAAGCCTAGATTTAAGTTATTTTGTCAAAAGAGTTTCGGGGTTCAGTTTAGTTTGTATGCTCTTCTTGGTTGTGTCTCATCATAACAAGTCCTCCTCCGCTAACGTTGTGCTCTTCACAGTAGAATAGACAAGCTCTCGTATGAAGGACTCTGCTCGGCCTGAGTGATGTTCTACCTTGATCTCTGACTAGCACTCGATGATATTTCTCCCATTCTCTTGGAACTCTGATTCTTATTGAGATTGCAGGTGTCATTATGCCCAGACCTTCTTTCTCTTCCTTGCTTCTTCCTTGTATCGTTCACATCGTTTGCTCTTACATTTCTGACAAGTCTCTGCCCCTTTAGTCATTTTTCCGTTGCATGTGGGACACTTGTCGTATAGGTAATCGTGTCGACTTTTGGTATTTAGCACCATTAGATTGAATTGGTTTAGCTAGCGCGCCTCTAATTGAGGTGTTCTTCCGATTGATGTTTTTTCATTTTCAGTATTGAAGTTTGGAATGTGGGATGTTTGTCGCATTGAAAGATACAACGGTTTGAATGTCTAGGAGACAGCCAACTAGAATACGTTCTCTTGTTATTGTCTTGATCATTGTCAATTGTCTTATCATGGAAGATCTCTTCTGCTCCTATGATTCTTAGGCTACCGGTCATTTCAATAGCTATGATCTTCTTTCAGATGCCCCAAAAAGACTCTTGCTCCTCCGCTTAGGCCCCATGGAGGATTATGCTCTTCGCAGAAGAAGAGGCAACCGCTTGTGTGCTGAATTGTATCTTCGATATTGTGGACGCTATGATACTTGGAGTCGAATAAAATCCTTTGTTCGTGATAAACTTCGTATTGACTACCAGCCTTTATGGCTCTCAAGTTCCGTCGTATCTCACTACTATTGGCTTGAAAAGTTCTACTTCTTTTGTTTTGCTGTGAGTGAATCCGCATCTATGACAAAAACCTTCTATTAGAGAGCCATCCATTCTTTCGATTTCTAGGTATCGACCTGAACCGCAAGCCGGGCATTTCTTCATATTAGTAATTGAGTGTCACAGGTGTTGCATAGGATTACAGTTCTATCCCCATGATTGAAGACTCTATAATGTTCTCTGTTAATCTCATTCTCATGGTTATGTTCTTTCACGAAGTCGAATAATCGCACCTGATAGATTGTTTTTATCATTGTGGATTTCCTACTTCAAGAAGTCGTGCCGGTGTATAATCGCAGACGCAATGATCCCATATTAGGGGACCGAATGAGTTTTCGGCATATCCCGAGTCTGGATTGTATCCCCGGGGTTGTCTTAGCTTACAATGTAAATGACAGATGTGCTCACTCATCCTACTCGCTTCCTAGTTCTTGGATTCCAAATACGACCACATGAAGGACAAGCTACTTCGGTATATTCCACATTGGTTTTTGTAATGAATCCATCGTATGGGCATGGGATATCGCCAAATGTCAACCCAAATCTACCCGATCCCCTAGAGTGGAATTAATTTTGTCTCTGATTTCCAATAGTTCATCTTCAGTTAGCATTGATATTCTAGTGGTGCTTTCTACCGATTCATCTGCTATTGTTATGACTAGAGTGAATATATGCGAAACCATTCTGCCAGTTTTATCTTCATCGATTTCGAATTTCATTTTGATCTGCCCAAGTCTCGGGGTAGACCACCGAAGGCCCTATTCTCAATCTTCGTTAAGCACTTCTCCATACCTTCGATGATTTGCTCGTTACTGGCTCCGAGAAGGAACATTGCCGTAAAGGTGCTATACATGATATCCCAACCTTCATCCAAGAATCCAGCCATTTCGTCGCGCTTGAGTCCATGGATCGGAGTCATTATTTCTAGGGCTTTCATGGCTCTAATATCTTCGAAGAATTCTGAGGCTTCGCTATGGATGTGAGCTATTTGGCTTCCCATTAATTGAAAGGGTCTTCCGACATGTAACTTTTGATGGACTACTCGAAGGTCGTCAAGTAGTTCGTTGAGTCCCTTAGTCATTGCTTTTGACGCCTACCGCATGAGATTCGCCACAATGAAACATTCTCACATCACCTGCACAATGAAGATGTTCACTAAGCCTTTCTTGACAACAGGTGCATCCTTCGCAAAAGTCAAAATATTTAGTCATTTCTTCTCCTTTCGGTTTTTGAGTTCTTTTTCAATCCAATACACCGTCTGCATGAGAAAGTTGCTGATTAATATATGTTATTTTTTAGCTCGCCTCGGTTACCAGGTGTATTGTATCTCTGATTATGCAGGCGATTGGATAAGGGATTTTCGCTCTCAATTTACTCGCTTCGTCAAAACCGAATTTCATATATTCTGGCGCTTCCATTCTCTTGTGTGAGATATAGTGTGGTGTTAGACCGATGGGGATGTTACCCCATAAGAGCCGGTGTCCTCTGACTGACATCATAAAGTGCCAAATGGGTTTCCTTGGATAGAATTTGCTCAGACGTTTGACATTCTCCATGGCCCAATATTTGGGATTTGCTTCTTTGATTATCCTGTTGAATTCATCGACAAGTCTCATTCCTCTAGCGGGGTTTGGTGGTTTGCGTCCATGTCTGCTCTTATTCGCTTGGGATGCAGTCGTGAAGTCTGTGCATGGTGGGGAGCCAATGATTAGATCGAAGCCTTGGAATTTGCAACCGTCGAGAGTCTTAATGTCTTGAATAATCAGTTCTCCAGGGTAGCCTTGATTTTTGATATCGATACCGACAACTTCGTCACCATCTTCTATGAATGGAATACTCCATCCTCCCATTCCGCAAAATAGATCTAGGACCCTAAGTTGACTGGTTGTCATACTCGCGCGCAATCAAGTGAAATCCCGCCTGGTTGTGATTTGTAACTTCTTCGCCTCGGGGTAGTGGGAAGAGATGTTCTACGGTTTCGCCCAGTTTCATCAGGTCTGGAGTGATCCATTGACCTCGGTGACACTCTTCAGGCTTTCTCTCGAGACACATGAAGGCGATATTGATGTGTTCGTCAGGGTATTCCATTACTTGAAGTGAGTGAAGAGCCTTTGCATATTCAGGTCCTCTTTCTCCAGTTTTTCCCCCAAGTCTTGGATCGTGAATGTATGAGATTCCATGATGGATAAGCGAATCTCTGAGGTATGCCTTATTGAAGTATTTGACCCGAGATCTTGGGATAGTTCTGACATCAACAAGAGTCGCTATGTCCCTGTCTTTCAGGACTTTGATGAAGTTCGGGAGGGAAGTAAGCGAATAGCCAATGCTATAAAACATTAGAGCCACTTTTCCAGATAGATAGTCCCGTTCCGATTCTCAACCCGGTAGCCCTCACCACATAGAAGGCACTCGGCAGTTGTTGAGTTTGCTTCTATTGATATTGAGCTGTGGCTACACATTCCTAATCTCATCCCTCTTAAGAGAATTTAGTTTCCGTTCAGCTAGCCATAACTGCGCCTTCAGGATTCCATCTCGTTGTAGTAACTTTTCAATTCGTTTCATCCAATACACCAAGTTAGTATTAACTCAGGGTGTTTATATAACTTATGTTTTACCTAAAGTATCACTTTAGGGATTTGTTATTATGGCTCTAAAGGTGATTTCACCTGTAAAGTCAAAGAAGCTCAGCTCGGGGTCAACGGGGGCAATTACGAAAACAATCACTTGTGCAAGTAAACCAGTATTCGCGCTGATAATCCGTTCGTCGCCTTCGAGCCAATCTACATCATTAATGCGCAGGATCGCACTTGCAGGTAAGAGATTGCTGGGGTTTGCGTTTGCCAAGTCCCAGATTATAGAGAGGTCTCGTGTAGTAGGATTCTCGATTATGATATCATATGTGATAGCGTCGCCCCCTCCAACGATACCGATACTCTGTAGTTCAGGGGTTACATTCAATGTGATTTCAGAGTAGGTTCCAGTGAACCTGATCTTCGCAACTGTTACCTGAGTAGTGAATTGTGAGTAGGCAGATCCTATGAAGAATATTATCAGGATTGGTATGATTATCCAAACGAAGAGATTTACTGGATCCCGTTTCATGGTATGTTTAATCCAGTTTAACCAGGTCGTGTATTTGAACTTGTTTTTGATTCAGGCCCCAATCGTCCGTTCCGTCGGTAGCCTGGAGTATTGTATTGATTGAAGTGACATAGGTTCCCTTTCCTGATTCGCCAAAGTCCACGTAGAATTTGACGACTGTTGCTCCCTTCTTTTGGGCGTCGATTATGCAACTCTCAGTTATCGAGAGAGTGGGACATTCACCTTTCTTTTTGTGCAGAGGACACCATACGTTTCGTAGGATCAGCGTATTGTATCGTTTGACCTCGAAAGTGTTAGTGGTGCGGTCTGCTGTGACTTCTCCAACTCTTCGCTTCTTGGTTGCGTCCTTTGGGTGTTGAAGCCATATTTGGATTCCCATTAGGCTTCTTCTCGATAGACTAGCAAGTTATTGCATTTTGGGCATCGTGTTGGTCTCTGGTTGTTCTCTCTGGGTTTCCAGATGTGACCGCACTCTTTATGATTGAAGATAAGGGTGGTTCCTACATGCCCAATTTCGACGGGACCGCTACTCTTTGGCTTGGGCATCTATCGTTCTATCCCCTTTTGAACGAGTTCGCCTATGGTTGAGTGGACTAGATAGAAGGCTTCGACCATTCCTCCTTTCACATCGTCCTTTTCGAAGACTCTGAATTCAACGGCAAGCATGACTCCAGATATTGTTGCTGAGGATTTTACTAGGTAACGGCCCTGTTTGTATTGTTCCTGACCTTGCTTCTTTTTCTTTGGGCAATCATGTCCGAAGTTGGCTGCATAACGTGTTCCGCAGTCGTCGCATTTCTTCTCGTCTACCATTTAGCTGACCTCGAATATTCCATCTGGATGAATTGCGCACCATGAAAGAAGGATGGAAAGAGCGTATCCGACATTACCTTCTGAGGCTTCCCAATAGTCGTCGACTCTCTCGGTTCCGAGCTCCTTCACCGCTTTTCTTAAAGTCTCTTCGACATCTCGCGCCTTCTTTCCGTTGAGTTGTTTAAGTCCTTCCTCTGGAGAGTATTTCCAAATATGCTTACTGTAATTGTAGGTTACATTTAGCCAGGCGTCCGTTGTTCCACCTATCATTTGAGTTCCTCCTTCTTGATGATTTGGAACCTCTAGGCTTTCTCCAGTAGCCGACCGTAAATAGACATCGTGACTCATTTCAATCAGTCTCTCCTGTTATAGCATGTCAGGCATACGCTTAGGTAGGATTTGGTGATCTTGCGACCGCAGTTTGGGCAGAGTCGAGCCATTAGTCCACATCCGTTGATATGGCTGGTGTCGCTGTGTTCTCTCCATAAACTCGATGAATGTGACTTGTGAATTCATCTTGGCTTCGTGCTAGTCGTTCTTCCAGAAGTTGAATTCGATTTGAATGTTTCTCTACGAGTGATAAGAGTGTCTTGATTTGTAGTTCGGATAGTTCGTAATTCTTTTCTATCTTTTGAAGTCGCAATTCTAAATACGACATTATAGTTTATTCCACGTTCCATCTTCGTTTAGCTGGATCAGCATTCCTTCTTCGAGGCCGTCTATTCCCTCAGAGTCCATAGTGCTATATTCCTCGTTGACCGTCGCACTCACCCACCGCGCGCGGTCTTCATTCATCTCCATCGCTCCAGATTAGAGTCCAGATATTCGGTCCTGAATCCGAGCTTCTCCATTTGTGCATGTAACTCGTTATCTATTTCTTGCTGGGCGTGTTTCACAGCTCTTTCATATTCTTCGTTAGTTAGTCGTTTAGTCATGTTCCAATACACCAGTAGAGGGTTAACTCTAGGGGTATTAATATGTTATCTTTAACGTAAGTTATGCTGTTTCTTTGGTCTGTTTGATGAGGAGTGCGACCCTCTTGGCTGAGACATGATATTCTTTTGCTAGGAACCTTACCGATTCACCCTGGGACCTTCTGAGCATTTCAAGTAGTTCCATGGCTTCGACCTTCTGCCTCTTGTCTAGGAGTTCTCTAACCTGTTTTTGACCGGCTTCCCATTCGTCAGCCTTTCTTTGCATCTCTTCCGTATGGACTGAATCTCCGAGTGTCTTATCCATGGCATCGACAACTTCTTGGTGATTGGTTGACTCCTCGGCTAGTTTGCTCCAGAGCAGATAATCGTTGTAAGCTAATTGTGGGAACCGTCGCATTGTCTTTACCCATGGTTTATCCTCAAAGTCCGAATTCGGACTTTCATCTTTCGTGTATGACCGCTTCCATTCTTGGGGTGCGTGATCATAGAGAGTTGATTTTGCTAGGCCGTTAAAGTCTTCGAGAAGTTTCTGACAGATATCCTCTTTTGGGTGGCCTCTTAATTCAAGATTTTGACCGGCTGCCATGACGATCTCCTTAGTCTTACCATACCACGACTTGAACGTAGTATCCCATTGATTTCTCAGAGAATTATACTCGGTTAGTAATCCATCGTCTATCAGAGTTAGGTCTTTGAAGATTAGCTGGTATGTCTATTTACCCTTTGCGCTTCCTCATCAGCTATTTTCTGTTCGTAGGCTCTATCCTTTGCCTTTTTTTCTGTATCGCATTGAAGGCATTGCCACGTAAAGAAGATATTATGCTTCGTGCAGTATTGCTGATTTTCATATCTGGATTTTATTTTACCCATGAGAATTTAGACTCTTGCTCGCGCTAATGGGCAGGTCTTCCCACCTTTTTGTTGATCGGTTTCTTTCTCCAGAACTTCATTTTGACGTATCTCTCCCGTCCACCCATCTCTCTAAGATCGAGTCTAACGTCCAAATAGTTCTCTTTCTTCATTCGGTTGAGAACTTTATCTACTTCGTAGTCTCTACAGACGATTGTAATTATTCCAGGCATGACTTGACACCAAAAGAGGGGAGCCACTTGACCACGGAACCCCCATCATAGGCTCTATGATAAGCCTTATGGTTTAATTATTCAATAGACTACATAATTCCTGCTTCGTATGGGCCCTTTAGTTCAACATTTCTAAGATATGTTTTCAGGCATGATGGTATCTCTGTTCATTAATGCCTGCAACTCTTTTTTTGTAGGTTTTGGGCTTTTGATCTTGGATCGTCTAGGCTTCGTCCCTCGGCTCTTGATTGACTTCTTGAACACCATGTAGAACGTAAGAATTGGCTGCGGGTGAGGGACTTGGTGGACCATCGGTCTCACGCCCTTATAGAATA
Source organism: Nitrososphaerota archaeon (assembly GCA_022572285.1). Lineage (GTDB taxonomy): Archaea > Thermoproteota > Nitrososphaeria > Nitrososphaerales > UBA57 > B1T1B5. The sequence continues at coordinate 24,876 of JACZWF010000002.1, forward strand.
TTCGACTGACCCATTCGAACTGACTCTGCTTGTTCCATCGGTGATCGTAGAACATGGCTGCTTCAAAATCTCCAGGATAATAGTGCCACTCTTTATGATATTCTCCTATCTTGACTATCAGGCCATCTCTTGATACTCGGTTGAATTCTGCCCATGTATTCTGAAAGTTCAGATATGGACGGACGAATTGATTCGAGAGATGTGATCCCGTTGTGCGGTTTGCGTGGATGAATCTATGAATAGGGTTCTTGGACTTGCCCATTATTGGAGCTGCGTTACGGACATAAGTATCGGCTCTGCTTTGTTTGTTTTGCTGGATTAGTGCGAGAGTATTCCCGGGTCTCATTCGGGGATTAGGTGATTCCCAATACTTCGAAATATCGTGTTGGAGTCCCATATAGAGTTGTTCGTTTCGTGTGATTTTCGTTCTCCCTCCATCCCTGATAAAAGCCATTGAACTCTTGCCACCCTTTCGCTTGCTTAGATCTTCGGAATTTAGTTCCGCAGGTCCCGTTTGGTAGAAGAGTCTAGGATCGCGGGAGTAGTGAGCTTCGAGTCTGGGATCGTTGAGTCTATCATCCATTAAGGACGGAGTAAAGGGGAAGTCGCAAAATATGACGTCGACTGAATTGTCGGCGAAGGGTAACTGCCAAGCATGGGCTTGTATGATATCTTTGGCTTGTGGCGATATGTCCATGAATGTAACATCGTAGCCTCTCATCTTTCGATTGAATAGCGTCTCTCGATTATTGATTCCTAGAAATTGCTTCCATACGAGCTTTCGCCCTGCGGTGACATCGAGGATTGTAGTAGGAGCTGGCCAAAAGAAGGGTATGATCTTACGTAGAGTCTGACCGAGTGGTATATTGAGTAATAGATTATACAACGAGCTTCACGTTTTGCATCTCTGTCGCTAGATCATGAATCTTTAGCCGACCCTTGATATAGAACCACACTTGCACTCGTATGTTGTCAGCACTTATTTTACTCCAATATTCTTCTATTACTTTTCGCTCTTTTGGATTAATGTAATCTTTTTTGACTTGTATCAGAAGGACTTGGCTAGGGAAGATTGCTATCAGATCAAATATACCTTTGCTTGCATAGGCTCTCATGACAGTTAGAGCTCCCATTTTACGAAGTCTTTTCATGGCTCCGTATTCTCTGGCTCGGCCCTTCGCGTAATTTGTAAGAGTCATTCGAAGCCCCACCTTCCATGATTCCTGATGACTGGAACTCCTCTCCTTATTTTGTAGCAGTTTCCACACTCCCTAGCTTGGCGGGTCTTGAGTTTCAGACAGTCGGGGTTTGAAGTCTCATTCGGACATGGTCTCATTCCATTATTACTCATTGACAAGCCATCTCTTCGTGACTGCGTTTCTAATATCGTCTGGAGATTGCTTCAAAGCGTCTATGAGAATTTTCAGAGAGAGTCCTATGAGAGCGCCGTTTGCGTCTGAGAATTCAATGGCTTGTTGATTCAAATTTAGCTGTTGATCTTCATCTAACAACATTTCACCGGTCCCTAGTCTTTCCCATTCTAAGGATTTGAAGTATGTCTCTTTCAGGTCTCCGAGGAATTTCACCGAGACCGCAACGTGAACTCGATCACATTTCAGACAAGTCCACAATAAGCCTCCGTCGGATCTTAGTTTAACTGTCATCTCTCTTCTCATTCGCGAGCTCTCCGGACTATTTCATCGGTCACTCCCTGAGGGTCTGCTAAGACTCTTTCGTTTTTGAATCGGAGAGGTTGCTTGAATCCTAGTCTTATGACATGATCGTCAGCCTTCTCGTCCCTTCGGATCTGCCTAGGTTTGTCATGGATTGATCCGTCGAAATAGACGGGTAGGATCTCGTTCACCCTCATATCGGGGAAATGGGCATAGTCACATATCGAGCAAGCTATGACCGCGCCATCCTCGGAGACGAATGAAACTGGTGGCTTCACTGCCTGAAGATAAGGGATCATGTGGATGTGCGCTGGAGTGTATTGGGAGACCGTAGGAAAGTCTGAACGTCTCGAACTCGTGCCTTTACCCCATTGATTCATAATGTTACGACTCTCATGGCTTGAAGTCCTAAGTGTCTGGTATCGACGATGATAGCAATAGCATCAGGGAGTGACGCACTCTCTAATTCTAGATCAGGTATGAAATACTTGCGTGGGATTACGAGAGGGATCTGGGGTAAGGAATGGTGTCGTTTGACTATTATAGGCTCTTCTTCTTGTGAAGACTTGATTACTTCCTTCTCTATTTCTCCTTCCTCATGATTTGAAGTAATTTCATTAATTAGTATCCGAGTCCTTTCGCTCAGTAGAATCTTGTCTGGATAGAAGCCTTCATTCATCATCTCATGGATGGCTGCTGTGATTTTTTCTTCGAATGGAGTTATGTTCAGTAGTTTGTCGAGGTCGATAGGTGCGATTCCCATGCTATAGCCTCCATGAATTAGAACCCCCTCCCATTTCTTGAATTCGACAACTCTTGCTGTGGTGCGCGTCTCCATTCAAATATCCTCGTAGGGATATTCCACAAGAGTCACAAGTCCAGATATCGATAGGATGTAATTTTGCCATACACACTCACACAATCGGGACGAATGATGGGACGGCTTTAAGCTGTCCATCTATCTCTACGACTGAACCAACAGCTATCAAGACATTAAGGTATTCATTGAATCGAGCTCTCGAAGCGAATCCTTGGATATCTAGGGCATTGGCTAAGTTATCTCTATCTGAACCTGTAGGACTCTTAGCTATCAGTTGTCGAAGGTGTTCGATTCTCCTAGCTCTCTCTATTGCTTTTGGGTTTGCCATACCGGGGGAGAATTGAGTCATTGGTGTTTATACTCCATGGAACCGCAGCAGCTACATTCATTCTCTAAACAATCGATCTCAGTATGCCCCTCACAAGAAATGCAATGAGTCATCTTGGGACTTTCCTCTTCTTAGCGCAGGGCTTACAAAACATGTCATCGGTTAATGACTTTAGAAAGTTGGTCCCAAAGTTCTCGCTGTTTGATCTACCACCAATACCGAAGCTGTTGCATATGGGGTCTGTCTGTCCTTTCGAAAAGAAGTGTATTTTCCAGCCACCACCAAGTTTATTCCACCCGGCCGTTTCGTCTGCCCCTTTCAATTACCTGCCTCCAGTTGAGGAGCGTCTATCGTGAATGTTGGGAGAATACTCGAACTGTTTGGGTTTGCTATCATCTCCACCGCCACCTCTCCAATGGTTCCTACTTTTCCACCTGGCAGATTCGTTAGAACTGAACTCAGGAATTCTTTCTCAAAGGATTCAAGTCCAAATCTGACGGCCTCCAACTTCACTTTAAGATACCACCACATTAGTCGAAGAGATGCTTCCATGTTGACTGAAGTAACTCCGGCCTTATTCGTATGAGCTAGAGCTGGAGGCGTCATTTTGAAGCCGATCGTTCGACTCACCCCTTTAATCTCTAGTTTCATAATAAACTGTAGAGTTGGGGGTTGACCGAGTTCATAGTCTTCCGTCCACTGTGCTGCTTTGGCTCCTGTCTTTTTCAGCAGGCTTTCAATATCTGCTTTCGTTCTCTCCGGTGGGATTGTCGTATCTTGATATGGAATACGTGGCTGTTTGGGTCTCCTCAAGACATCCCATTCCCGATTGTATGTATGCGTATGCGTAACTCTTTAGCCATCCAATACACCACATTTTCAGGCGTGGGTTCCCAATATAAGGTTAGTGGCTTGATCTTTTAGAGCGGGAAGAACAATAAATTCAACAGATTCAGCATCCCAATAGCGACTGCTGCAAGAGTTAGGAGTATGAAAATTGCGTTCAGTTGGTCTTTCTTCCTTTGCTCCATAGTCAATTTAAAACGACTACCGATATTAAAGGTATGTATGTTTCATCTGCGACAATTTAATCAATGAAATCGAGCGCGGTAAATCTCATTACTGATTGTCCGAGATCTTTGTGAGTTAGATCGAAGCTCATGTCTATCAATTCCATGAGGCTGTTGACTCCTGTGCTTGGAGCCTTCTGTTGATGGACCTGAACCATGGTTCCTATTTGGGGGACGTCATCGGGCGCGTATGAAGTGAATGTTATGATTCGCTTCTGTTTGGAGAGTCTTGCTACCTGTTCAGAGATCAGTTGTTGCATGGTTTCCCTTTCTCGTATTGCTGGATTGCTGAAGACGTCTTCTCTCAAACCATATTTTTCAATAGAATCGTCCTCGGCAGCAGTTGTTAGAAGTCGGTTAGATGAAAGGGTTCTGAAGCCGTAACCTACTCCAGTCGAGTCGACGGTCCAAGTTGAACCATTAGCTGAAAAGGCTGAGGTGTGAGTTGTGAGAGCGTCATGAAACCACCTGTAGGTATTTCCTGCGCTTCCTACTTTGTTGAGAATGAGCCAATAGTTCTGCTTCGTGTTTAGGAATTCAGCTCCTATGTCAATGTAATACCAGGCTTGACCTGAAGCGATCTTGTCTTTCCCAAGAGCAAATGCTTTGACGATGGCGCCATTTGGATCGTCTGCATCGTTGTCGTCGTCGAAGGTTTCTCTGACTTGTCCCTGGAGATCTACGAGTGGCGTTCCTGTTTTGTCGATATTGATTGCGATGTAAGCAAGTTTGTTTTTATCCGGTGTAAATTTGATAGCTCGAAAGTTCGCGTCCAGAGCATCGGGTCCTCCTGTGACAGTCTCTTGGAATTGGTCTTTCTCTAGTTCATCTCCACCAAGTCCGAAGAGTCGGTTGATCGTATAGCCTTCGATTATCTCGCTGACTGTGAAAGGTTCATCGTCAACAATAATACCTTTCAGAGTTTCGTCGTGAGTTTCATCGGGGTCGTCGGTGAATAGGACCCCGGAGTTAGAAGTCTCTGGGTCAGTGAATTGTAGGACGCCTAGGGTGTCTATCCAGAAGTCTTTGCCATCCACTTCAGAAAGTTCTTTGAGAATGTCTGAAATGGGTTTCATCTCTCCGAAGTATTGAGGTATCTTTTTGGTTGAAAGGGAGACTCCTGCAACTGAGATCCCTTCGTCTTCCATGGTTGGCTCTCCAGTTGGATAAGCGTCTTCTTCTTGGATTAGGTCTTTCACTAGGTTATCGATTCGGGTCTTCGTGTCTGTGTTATCTTGCGTAACTCCGTCTGCTTGTCGATCTTGGATTCTTAGGAGATTACCTATTCGATGGAATAGTCGGTTCGTGATACCGAGACCTGTGAGCTCATAGACTAGCTCATTGGCGTTTCTTCGGTGTCGCTTGACTTGTTCGACTCGGCCCAAGAAGTGAGGTTGAGTTGGGAAGGTTGACGTCTTCGAGAGGAATACTTTGACGGTGTTGCCATTTCCGAAGGCGTTCAGTAGTGCTGCTGCTGAGTCTTCTATCTCTAGGATTAGTCGAGAAGCTTTCCCCTGGATTTGTGGATTGAAAGACGTCCTCAGTAAGTTGAACTGGTGAGTTGGTGGGAAGGGGTCGAAGGTTCGGGTTTGCGTTCCTGTTATGGTGACCTTTGCCTTGACTGGATCTTCATTAACCATTTAGAAGACACTATTGGTTTCCTCGGATAACATTTCACTTAATGACCTAGCCAGCTCTCTCTCTGTTACGACATTACCCGCGACGAAGACTTGGATGATCCTGCCTCCGAGTTTGTTATTTGGTATTACGTTACTACCTTTCGGAAGATTGAGAACTTCAGGACCACCTTCTCCTATCAATGCTAGACCACCTCTAAAGTCTTCGACTCCTTGCTGCAACCGTGGGATTTCTTTGAAGGTCCCAACTCTGGGAATTCCAGGGGGAAGGATGGCATTGAAGGCTCTGATGCTTGCGTTAATTGCCCTGACTCCTGCGTTGAGTATGTTAATCATAAAGTTGATGGCTGTCTTGATTGAGGTTCCTATGATTTGACCGAAGGCTGCTCCCCATATCTTGATTCCATTGAGGACGTTCGTTCCCCAATTCTTGAATTTGTTCGCAGCGAGGATTGCCCAGATTGCTATTTGTATAGAAAAGCCTTGAAGTCCTTCCGTAATTATACCGTTGACATCTGCGAATCCCTTCTCAAAAGCCATAGTGAAGGGTAGAAGGTTGATTGAGATCTGATCAGACAAGAGGGTTAGCTGGGCTGCTAGCTCGCCGAGTGGCCCGGGTAGACTCTTCCACGCTTCTCTTGCTGCCTCGATTGTGACGTTGCCTATTCCCATCTTTTCCTGAAGATTGACGGTCTTCGTGAATATGAAACCCATGGCGATACCCGCCCCTATGATAGCTCCTCCTAGAAGTCCAGCAACCCCTCCGACACGCGATAATACACTACCTAGAAGTTTACTTGCTCCTTTGAGTTTGTCGGACATTATGAGAGCTAGGAGTCCTTGAGCTGCTACGATTCCAAGCTGAGCTCCGACCGCAATCATATTGGTAACTGCTCTTTGCTGATTCTGCGATTCGGTTTTGGCTGCTCGATCGATCTCGGCTAAGAGTCTATTGCGCTCTTGTTCGAGAAGGTTAATTGCTACTAAGTTAGGAATGGCTTGATCTCTTGCGATGGCTAGTTCCTTCTCGACATTAAGAAGATCTTGTTCGAGTCTTGCGGTTTCTGCACTCTTGTCGCCAAGAGCTAATGTCAGTAGGTTGATGGAGTCGAAGGCACTCTTTACGGTCGAGACTAGGGTTCCGACCCTAGCTAGAGCTCTCTCGAAGGTTGCTACGTTTGGGTGAGCTGACCTGAATGAGTTTCCCACTCGAGTAATGGATCCTGCTACTTTGGAGTTTGCCGTATCCAGTTTTTGTAACGCTAGGTCAACCTCGGTGACTGTGGCTTTCCCTTCTCTGAAGGCTTGAGTTGTAGCGTTGAGGTCGGACTTGGCTTTCTGCGCGCCCGTAATTTGAAGGTCCCAGATTATGCTGTTGGTTTCGCTACTCATATTCCTACTCTCCACTCATATCTAAGGTCTGGATCTCCATGCCAATCTCCAATCTTATCACATCTATCTGTGGGTGTGTGTTTTTCTTTGCTCATGTGAACAACTCCACGATATCAGCCAGGATTTCTTTCATTCTGACCGGGGTGACTACTATCAGATTGTCCCTCTTATCGATTAGGTCTTTCAGAGCTTCCTGCTTTCTATTCAGTTTTAGCTGACCCTCGCTGGAACTCATGCTGTTATCAACATCGTTTTTGTTCTAATGCGCATGACGAAGATTTGGATTTGGCGCGCTGCTACTGAGACTCTTTCAACATAAACAAATGGTTGCATATCTGTCGCTGTAGCTGGGAGGTTGGTAGTTTTTGTTCCGATTAGACCGTCATTTCTATAAAGTCTGATTTCGTTAGCTGAACCCTCTACTGAATCATCTAGTTCTAATCTCCACCTGCTTCGGTTTGTGCTTGCTGGAAGATAGCCTGTGTCGAAGTGACTGCGGGTTCCATCATTTGATTCTATGAACACGTTGTTACTACTATTGACTACTGAGTCTATTTCCCAACATGCGTAATTGCCTCCTTGAGGCCAAGCAGTGGCATTTGACAATGCGCCGTCAGTGAATCCGACTCTCATCTCCATGTTGTTGCTAATAGTTGAGAGGTCAGCGATCCACTCCATTACTATGAGAGATTGCCTTCGATAATTATCGACGTTGTTATGACAAATGATTACCCTATCACCATTTGCTCCCGCCGTCAGACCTATTTTTGATGTCTGCCCTCCAGATATGCTAACAATGCCTCCGCCAAAAACGAATGATACCCATGGGAAATTGTCTGTCAATGTTGGAGCGATGAAATTCCAATAATCCCATTGATTTGCAAAGGCCCCAACTAATGTTGCATGGTCGACTGGACCTTGAAAGCGATTGAGATCAAGACCAACGAAGAGATTGGCATCGAAGGCTCGACCATTTGAAACGTCAGCCATTTCTTGCCAAGCTGTATCTGCATTGTTACGTCGATAGACTTTATTGATTGTGAAACCTGAACCAGTCGCGGAAATGAACGCTTCTTGTCCGGGGTGAGGACCGTCATCTCCTGACATCGCTGAAACTTCGGCTCCAGTCCCTCGGAACCGAGTCTTCTGATTCATCTTTGCGACTTTGCCAGTCCCAACCATATTCTCCCCGGCGGTAAAGGCGTCTCCTGCCATCTACTTCTTCACCTCTATCGGTATGAAGTCATCTTGGTCTTTAATTCTTCTTTCAAGAAGATCGGCTGCCCACTTTGCTCCTATCGATTCTTCGCCCTTGATCTTGACGACTACCTTAAGATCATCTCTAGCTCCGCTTATGAGTTCTTGATTCATGTATTTGATTTCTCTCCCACATTCTTCTCGAGTCTTCCAACCTTGAGGTCCAGAGACGGCCCCACGTTCAGGTTTTGACTTTCTTCCTATAAACCACATAATCAAAACGCCCATTGTGTTCCTATTATAAGGTCGCAATCGTTTGATCCCCCTGGGTTCGTTCCTATGTAGAACGCGGTGCAAGCTCCTGAGCTTGAACCTTCAGAAGCAACAGTTTCCGTTTCTTCCATCGTAAAGTCTCGGAGGCTTGGCCTGATATTGTTGAATAGATCTGTTACTTCAGTTGCCGTCAGAGCTCTGGAATATATCCGAACTTCATCGAGAACGCCCGTAATATGTTCTGCACCTGCCGGACTCGCGCCTAGAGTAAGAGCCAAAGTAGTGTTAGGTAAATCTCTGGTGCTAGCTAATGGACTAGACGATTCTTCGACCGCGTCACAAAACACTCTCATTTGGGTTCCGTCAAACGTGCATACCACGAAAGTAAATCCAGTATCGCTAATAACTATACTGCCAGTCAGGGTATCATTCCCCCCTCCTGAATCTCTTCGTCTGAATCTGACAAAGTTGCTGCTAGTCTTTCTTATTTGCCAACCTCCGTCTCCTGATGAATGTTTGCTTATGATGTCACCATCGACTGCATCATTGCGTTTAATCCAAAATGATACACTAAAGGGAACGACTCCATCAAAATCTAAAATGTCGCCAATCGTAACGAGTTGAGAGCTAGCAGCCACAAATTGTATAGCCTTACCAAGTATTCCATCCACGTAGATAGGTGAGCCTGTTTCAGTCCCATTATTGACGAATCCACTCATGTCTTCAGTGTGACCTTCGAGAGGGTAGAACGCGGAAAGAAGATGTTCGGGTTCGAATTGGTGTGGTTGTGGTTTTGGATATGTGAAAAGTTCGAGAACTTCGACATCGGTGAGAGCTCTGCTCCATATTCTGACTTCATCGATATCTGCATTGAGTTGATTACCTCCTCCTGATTTCCTTCCAATTTCTAAAGTTAAGGCGTTGGTTGACGTTCCTCTTGAATGTGCTGTCGGAGAGAATGACGATTCCACTCCATCAACGTAAGCTCGAAGATTACCTGAAGTCTTTACGGCGACAAGATGTTTGTATCCTGCATAATTATTACCAGTATTGAACCTGACATTTGATCTTCCTCCTGAATCTGAGTATTCAAAATGAATATCGGCTGGCGAACTCGCGATTCCAATCTGATAGCCTGCCCCTACTGCGAAAAAGAGTCCTTTTGATATTATGACTTGAGAGCTTGCTACGTTGTCTCCTTTCAACCATAACGATATTGAGAAATCACCAGTTCCGAAGTCGAATGGATCATCAGATAGAGCGACATATTGGTCAACACCGTCTAATGAGATCGCAGAGCCTTCTTTTCCTGATACAAATGTTGGCGAGTTGAAAGTAGTCCCATGATTCTTTTTGTCACTCTTGTCTCTTACACTCCCTTCCATCCTAAGCCATAATTCGAGAGAGCTAGTATCTAGGAGATTGTATCGTTCTTTGACAGATCTTATTGTATTGAGAGTAATTGAATCGTCTCTCAGCTTGGTTCCTGTTTCGAGTTTATTGACTCTGCCTCGTATCTCATTAAGTTCGTCGGCTAGCGTCTTCCGTCTCCTGAGAGTCGACATTCTCTTGCTACCATCCCCACCTATTATTTACAGTGACGGTATTGGAGGACGTCTTTGCTGCGACTGGAATAACGAAGCCTCGACCGAAGAGATTACCTGAGC
>JACZWF010000034.1 GCA_022572285.1 Nitrososphaerota archaeon
CCTGCTCGGATGGATTCAGTTTCTTGATAGCATTCTCATAGCTCTCTTTGGAAAAATGCTCTCTGTTCACCTCGATGAACTTGATGACGCCTTCCCTATCCGAGACAGATAGTTCCCTCAAAACCCAGCCCACACCAGTCTTGGCAAATCGCTCGCTCCGCTTAATCAATTCCATACAAGCAGTTAGGATTATTTGGGGCAATCCCCTGATAACCTGATCTCCATCCTTTGCCATATTTACGAAAGATACCACTGATGCTCTTGCCTGCCAAAGGTTCTCCGAATCTCGCCAGGACGCCACCGCTTCTGCACATGTTTTGCCGTTTGTCTCGATTAAAGGCCCAATGACACGCACACATAACCAATCGCAAACATTCCAGTCAACAATATACCCACCATTGAAGATCTCCTCGATCCTAGATAGTAGCACGATCCAGCCAATCTCATTTTTTGGAATAATGTGCTCTTGGAGGAATAGGACTCCTACTAGCTTGTCTTCTGCGTACCTCTCCAGGAAGAACGAGAACGCGAGATCCATTTGAGACCTTGTGCTCATTTGCCCTACTTGCTGATCGACATACCATTGGTTCATCTCATCCCTTATCTTGACAATGTTCACACCTCTAAACTCTATAGAATTTCTTAGATACTCCTCCCACCAGTCCTTTGTATTCTTCTTTGCAACTTTATCGAGTTTCAGTTGGAGAGCATGAATCAGGTGACGAGTATCTCTCGAGTCAGGGGACACAACGAACCGAGATTCATGGTTTGGCCATATATGCCTGTTATCTATAGAATGAGTCTCAAAATGTAGAGACCTGAGTTTCTGTCGGTTCCGAGAATAAACATCTCACCTTCGATTCTATGCACATAGACGCCCCAGAAATCAGTATGCGCAAGAAGGTTACCTTCGGGATCATAGATAGTAGGAACTGAAAAAGAAGCAATCTCCATTATATCATGTGGACTAGAAATGTTCAGGACTCTTATGCCGTCTGCGTACCAGGCAATGATAGCAAGATCACCATCTATGACTATGTTGTGAATAGTATGGTTACCCGCAGGAGGAGGATTGGAGAATACATTCTCAACAGCGAACTGTCCCACCTCGGTAATGGTCTCCGGGTCTGAGACATCTAAGAGACGAAGATATCCCCACCCATCAAAGGTGATTCCCACTCTTATCCTGACTCCATCCTGAATCGAGAATCCCGTTGATCTCCGAACGAAGACAGAAGGAATAGGATCTGCAGACCTTCTTCCTCCAATGAGCAACAGATCCTCGCTTTCCCCTAGAAAGATGATTGCCTCGTATCCTTTGCTAACTACATTCGCAATCTTGAGGTCAAACCGACAAGACCCTTGATCTACGAGGGCAATCATCTTTTCACCCGGCAAGATATCCTTGAGGAAGGAAACCTCTTGAGCGTGCTGAAGTTCGCTTGAATCGCAAGCGAGACCAAGATAGTTCGTGGGCCCGACGAAGCTCTCATTCTCAAGTGAACTGACAGGACGAGAAGAAATTGTTTGAACCGCAGGATATTCTTCCCCTCGATGCGGACCCTCTTCTATACCCAGGACGAGACCATATGGCAACAAATCCTCGTCGGCCATGAGAACGAAATTCCCGTCAGCGGTGGGTACGGACGCGTGAGAATTACCTTCAGGACTTCTTCCTGTTAAGGGATCGGGATCGGCATATCTGCTATTGCCGAGGAATACAGGGGAGGATGCATCTGTGATGTCAAGGATTACAAGTCCGGCATCCCAGTATGAAAGGTACGCAATAGTCTTACCAGAATATTGAGGATTTGAATTGGTACTGGGGAAGATCTTGACCCAGACATCGTGAAGATAAATTGCAGGATCGCTTCCAAGGGTAGGCCCGAGGAGACCCAATTCCTCCACCCCGAGGCCAGCTACCTGATTAGGTCTATTTGGAAATGTAATATCGAGAATCCGCAGATGGTTCTTGAGTTGAATATCCACAACTAGAACATAGGCCCTATCGCCTTGCTGGTAGATGAAGACGTTATGGACAGGAAAACTATAGATCTGGCTGAGCAAAATTGGATTCGAAGGATCAGTTACATTGTAGATCCTTATCCCTCCACTTCCAGGTTCGAGACTAGTCGTACATGGTTCATTGCTATGAACTAGAATATCACCTTTGAAGAATACAGTCTCAATGTGAATTACCTTGACATCATTTATTCTTGTGTTCGGTGGAGACTGAATGTTCCCCACTTGAACTGGATGTGATGGATCTGAGATGTCTACTATTCTCACACCGTAGTTTGAGCAGGTCGGTTTGTCATATGTACCAACATAAGCAAAGTTCCCAAGTGCCCATACGTCGGAGACGGATCTTGCCCCAGGATCAGAGAGACCGTCGCCGTCTGTATCAAAGTTGATGTGACCTACTAACTCGAGTCTAGCTTCGACAGTGCTGGGTGAGGGTAGTAATTCCGGGTTTGGATCCTGAAGATCTCCCGGGTCGTACTCTGGCAAGAAGATATTGCTCGCGTGGGTATGACAATAGTATTCACCATCGGGTGAGGAGTGACATTGAACGAGTCCAACTACCTCTTGTCCTAAGACTTGCTCTTCAATTTCGTTGGAGCTCGCATTAAAAAATGTTTTAACAACGTTACCAAATGGCTGGACAACTAGTAGGGCCAAGATAGGGATTGTGGAAAAGAGGATAATCTTGTAGCTACTCCCTCTCCGCACAATGTCTGGTTTCAAGTCCGAGTATTATTAAGGTGGCTATGTAACCCGAACTTGAAGTCTACAGTTTCGTATTCATCAAAAGTATGCGTCCAGGCAGAGCCGCTTCCGGCAACTCACACAGACTGTGACTCGGATTCTGTTGGGATGGGTTTGACTTCTGAAATCACCATATCATCCCTGATTTCCATGCTGTGCAATTCACCTATGGTGGACCCTTAGTCTAGGGACGGAGGATTCGAAACTCCACCAATCCCTTGATTTCTCCCTTCAGGATGGTGGATTGTGCAACAATCATCTTCTCGTATGCGTGAACGACTTCTGTCCTGAGTGCCGCGCGCACAAGTGCAAGACACATTGATGGCCATTATCCTCTTCTAACTACGAATCCGTTTCGTTAAATCAATCCAACAAGTTAAAGTCAATCATAGTCCATTTCGAGTTCCACTATCTTTCTCTTGCATTTTGAGCAGATCCAATCAGTGTGGCTTTTGTAGATCATCGGTTCCATTTTACCATCACAATCTGGACATTTCGTCACACTAAACAAGAGGTCGTCTAAGAATATATCCTTGCTCCCGCTCAATTCACAATCTAACGAGGATTCTAAATCTATTGGTACTGATGGTTGTGACCAGGCGGCGACAAGAAGACGCTTAACAGCAATGTCAACTCCGGATTCACCGGGCTCTCAAGAAGCGCAACAGAGATCCAACCCAAATCAAATCCCATGATTCTCCTGCAAATGCTTTTTGAGCTTAATTGCCGAGCTCTCGAACTTGCAGTGGGGACATCTATACCTACAGTATTTTGAATGTGCAGCATACTCAGATTGCTTCAACTTATTGTGGCTTATCTCATACGAATGATACGCGTGTGTGGTCTGGATGCTACTCATGTTCCTTCCTGTTTCCTAGATTTCACTAAGCAAACTCACTCTGACAGTGATTTAAGTCCTTCTTACGATATTGGATGCTTTGCCGCCCACATTGGCTGTTATCATCCCAGAACAAGAGAGTGGGGCTGATTGTATTGATAAAAGAGTTCTTTGGGGAAGAGCTTTGATTTCGCCTCTACCTTGACAGCACGACAGGACATTTTGATTTACAACGATTAAACTGGTATCTTGCTTGATGCTATTCGGAATAATAATAACTTGTTCTCTTCTTTCAACTGGTTGTCTCAAGGGAGATATTTCTACCTTGAGGACAGTCGCGCGCGCTTCTCGAGATCCTTGGTAGCTCTTTCAAACTCGAGTGTGTTTATATTTGGAAACCATTACTGATCCCAATTGCATGGCGGTCTACCGGGAAGAAAGGCCTTGGGGAAGGTTTGAAAGATTCACAGAAAACCAAAGGTCTACGGTGAAGATTCTGCATCTAAATCCAAATTCCAGCTTGAGTCTTCAGTACCATAATACTCGTGAGGAGTTCTGGAAAGTAATCGAAGGAAGTGCCACTTTCACGATTGGATCAACTAAAGTTGAGGGAAAAGCCGGGGACGAATTCCATGTCCCTCTGAGGGCCCAGCACCGAATTGAGACCAATGCATCAGCCGTCAAAGTCTTAGAGATATCAATCGGAGAATTTCGAGAGGATGATGTAGTGCGAATCGAGGACATCTACAAACGCGTTTGAGCTTTCTGTTTTGTCTGCCCTGGTCAGAATTGTATTCGACCGGTTTTTATCCCCTGCTCGAGCTCACCTGGAAATCTGGTACTCTCAAAGGATCCGCCTCCACGGAGAGAAGACAACTCACCAGTCCCACGAACAATCTCCCACGTGCCCCTGGAGACCACTTCACCTTGCGCACCAACTCCCCCTACCAATATGTAACGCTCTATCAAAGTTCCTGATCTGCCATCGACCGTACAAATGCATGTTATGTATCCAATGCCCTCAAAGACCCCGTTCGGCTCTATGGTGAAGAAGAATTCGGCTACAAATTCTCCGCTTATTGTACCTGTGAAATTTCCAATGAACGATGCGGTTGAAGTAGTCTGTCCAGCCACTTCTTGAAGAATTTCGGTGGAGACGGGCTCTATCGTGACTTCGGACAAGGTTGATTCTGGGACGGCTTCCCGAGGAGGTTCGGGAGAAACGGAGGGAGTTGGAATAGTGAGAATTGTATTCCCAAGTCCAACTCCAACGAGAAGACCCACGATGATAGCGACGACCACCAGAGAATCCCTCATCGACCCCCATGAAACTTTGCTACTGATATGAACTTATCTTACGTACCGTCGATCTCACCACGGTACTCTTCGTTTATGTCGTTGCAATTAGTGAGGTGAACCTGCATATTGCTCTTGTTGGGAAATCTCTGTCCACATCGCGGACAGAACGATATTCTTGCGATGTCGGACATCTAACATCGGACACCGCAGCTAAGATATATCTCATAAGAGAGGACTTTCTTCAAAAGTCATTCGACTCCTAGGGATGGGACGAAAGCGCGTGAGTCATCTCGATTATAGATCGGAATAGGTTGATAGTGGAGACAATCTCGACCATTTCCTGATCGGTGAGTCCTTCTAAAAGCGACCAGGCTATTCTTGTCGATGCCGTGAGGATCTATTGTAATTGCATAAGAATAGACCAAAGCACTCTGCGCCTTATCACTAAAGTCATTTGAAGCCATTCTCTGTTCGATCGACTCAATTACCGCTTCGGTCTGACCGACATCCTTCAACATAGTTCGATATCCACCCATGCAACTTATGCAACTATCTATGATGGCAACATCAAGTGCTATCATCAATTTAGTCAACTCTATCACAATGGAGTCTAAGAGGCGCTTGGCTAACCGCCACAACTGCTCAAACATATCGGACCTGAGTGCAAGTGCTTGGTAAGCTATGGGTACTTTTCCAAACACCTCCGCGATTTCCGAGTAAATTCCATTTATGGCTTCGTCAGCATTGGCCTCAGGGAACATCATTGCACTCATGCGATTCAATGAGAATTAGCAGGAATATATGAGTTCTTGCAGTTGAGGTTGTTTTAAGCGCAGCTTTGCGTACATTCGACTGGATGACGACTAGATACCTAGTAAGGCTGTCAAACAAAAATCACATTATTACATCTAAGATAGAATCTGTAAGAGCTATGATTGAAGATACTCTAATTCAGGATAGTGTCAAGACAGGCAATTTCAGGATAAGCAAC
Organism: Nitrososphaerota archaeon; assembly: GCA_022572285.1. Lineage (GTDB taxonomy): Archaea > Thermoproteota > Nitrososphaeria > Nitrososphaerales > UBA57 > B1T1B5. The sequence goes on from JACZWF010000034.1 coordinate 5,898, forward strand.
CATGCAATAGAGTTCGACATCTTTATGGGCGAGGATAATGATCTAGTATTGAAAAAGCTCGAATCTAGCTGGGACATTCTCTCAATGAGACGAATCACAGAACGACGGGCAGGAGACCTCGGCGCAGCAATCGAAGAGACACGCAATCTCTTCCTGGAGGAGAGGTTCTGGGAATGTCATGAAGTCTTAGAAAGCGTATGGCTGAAGTCATCGGGAGAGGAAAAGCGGACCTTGCAGACATTGATTCTTGTTTGCGCCGCTCTGGTACATTTCCAAAGAAATCAGCTGGAGATCTGCCTATCGATGCTTCAGAAGTACCGAAATCGCTTAGAAGTAGGTAGTAGGTATCGATTTGGAATTGACTTCAAGTCATTAGGGGAAAAGGTAGACGAGATTCTTAGGACTCGACATTTTGTACCCTTTAGTTTGTAGAGTCATATCGCGCGTAAGTATTATAATGACCAAACCTGCCCCCTTTTCTTCCTCAGGTATCCGTCCATGTTTCTAGAAGATTCACTGAACGACAAAAGTCCGGTGAGCTGAGATAGTTCTACCCTACATTATCCTGTTCAGTCTACTCGGAGCGTTAGCCTCTCTTGTCGGGGGGATAATACTTCTTTGGAAGGAGGAGTGGGCCAAAAGAATCTCTCTAAGTATTGTGAGCTTTGCTGCAGGAGCTCTGATAGGTACCGCCTTTCTTAACCTATTGCCTGAAGCGCTCGAACTTGGAGTCGGGACCCCTTTCGTGTTTGTGATCGGAGGATTTCTACTCTTCTTCATCCTGGAAAAACTACTCATATGGCACCACCACCATGTAGGAAAACATGGGCGAGGGGAATTCGATGAACATGAAAACATTGCCCTAATCCTGCTCGGAGATACTGTCCACAACGTAACTGACGGGATAATTATCGCAGGTAGTTTCCTTAACAATATTTCCGTTGGTATTGCAACTTCTGTCGCTGTCTTAATTCACGAAATACCGCAGGAGATCGGTGATTTCGGGGTTCTACTTCACTCTGGTATGGGCAGAAGGAGGATTCTGGTCTTGAATTTAGCATCTGCCTTGAGCACGGTGATAGCAGCTCTTTTTTCATATTTCTATCTGATAAACTTGGAGAACGTAGGCACGGTTCTACTTCCGGCTGCGGCAGGGATTTTTATCTACATAGCAGCTGCAGATCTGATCCCACAAACTCACAAAGAGGAGAAATGGTATAGGGCGGTGATTCAAATAGGCCTCTTGATACTGGGAATCTCGCTTGTCTGGTCGATCGGGGAAGTCTTTCCTGAATGAGGAATAAATAGCGAGAACGAGCTGGTCGACTACGCCGACAGCCGAGCTAACGCCTTACCAGATTTGAGAATGATCTTGGAACTGTCCCAGTCCAGACTTGGCGCGCGCGCCACGTCTGCTAAGGGGCAAGGGCGGGAAAGTGAGAAAGGATTATGGCGTTCCTTCAAGGTTCGGTCTGCTGCTAGGTCGAGTAACCTATGTAATTGACAACGAAGACCTGCTCAGACACATTTTCAACTCACAAATGCATCCCGAAAGGCATGGAAGGAAGGCGCTGACAATTCTTAAGACCATCAATGATTAAAGATCTGAAGCCCATGACGAATGTGACTCCACTCAATTATAACCTTGAATTTGACGTTGATTTGAACAACTCTGAATTCATTGGGCGGGAAGTGATTGATCTCACCTTTGAGAATGAAACACGAACCATAGTATTGAATTCTGCAGATCTGAAAATCCTGGAATGCACCTTAAAATTGCAAAAAGAGGTGATTCAGCTCTCTTCCTCAACAAACAACGAGAAGCAAGAACTAAAACTTAGATCACCAAAACAGATTCGAGGGAAGGCGAAATTAATGATTCGTTTTAGGGGTTCCCTCACTGACGACCTGGTGGGTCTATATCGGAGTAGCTATCGGGGAAGAGATGGAAAAGAGAGATATTTGGCAACAACACAATTCGAGGCCACCGACGCAAGACGTGCCTTCCCGTGTTTTGATAGACCAGATATGAAAGCAACTTTTGAGATCTCAATCATCCTCGATAGAGGACTACGAGCGATCTCCAACACTCATGCGAAGGGAGAGACAGTAGTGGACAGGAAAAAGAAGAGAGTGACGTTTGCACGAACTCCAAAGATGTCCACATACCTCTTGTATATTGGAGTCGGCCCGTTTGAATTCCTACGTGATACCGCCCAGGGAGTTGAGATAAGGATCGTAACGACTCCAGGGAAGAAGAAGCAAGGAAAGTTGGCGCTCCAGTACACAAAGGACTTGCTGGATTACTATCAGAGGTACTTCAAGATCAAATATCCATTGAAGAAGCTTGATCTTCTTGCAATTCCTGACTTTGCATCCGGGGCTATGGAGAACTGGGGAGCGATCACCTTCAGGGAGATTTACCTGCTATACAACAAGAAAACCTCCTCCACCATGACAAAACAGATCCTTGCAGAGATAATTGCACACGAGCTGGCTCACCAGTGGTTTGGAAACCTTGTGACAATGCAATGGTGGAATGATCTCTGGTTGAATGAGAGCTTTGCGACTTTCATGGCAAACAAGGCTGTCGACGATCTCTACCCGGGCTGGGATTTGCAGCAACAGTTTCTTAACTCCGACACAGCAAGCGCCTTTAGGCTAGATGCCTTAAAGAGTTCACATTCAATAGACGTTAAAGTAAATTCGCCATCTGAGATAGCCGAGATCTTTGATGAAATAAGCTATGCAAAGGGAGGAAGCATTCTGAGGATGGTGGAGGGATTTGTTGGGAAGAAGGCCTTCCGTGATGGTCTGCGTTACTACCTCACCTCTAACAAGTATGGAAATGCTGAGACAGCCGATTTGTGGTCTGCGATTCAGAATGTTTCGAAGAAACCTGTGATTGACCTGATGCGAACATGGATTAAACAGGTTGGTTATCCAATGGTTAAAACATCGGTCAAGGATTCTAAGATCCTATTCCGTCAGACAAGATTCACGCTTGAAAAGTCCGAGGAAGACAACACAAGATGGCACATTCCTCTCTCCGTTAGAAACCGAGAGAAAACTGAATCCTATCTGATGAAGGATAGGGAGATGATAATTGAGACTCCCTCTGGTCGGGTAGGAAAGGTGAATTATGGTCAAAGTGGTTTCTATCGAGTCGAATACGACGACGCTACCCTGGAAGAGTTTGAAGATCAAATCCGAACAGGATCCCTTCCTAGTGTGGACAGATGGGGAATTCAAAATGATATCTTTGCTCGGTGCGTCGCAGGACGCCTATCGATAGATCGGTATTTAGAAATACTCAGTTGGTATAGGAATGACCACGATTATATCGTTTGTAAGGACATACAGGATAACCTGTACTCCCTATTCCTACTTACATCAAAAGAGAAGTTTTGGCACAAGGTCAAGGAGTATAATATCTCATACCTGAAGAATATCTTTGAACATATTGGTTGGGATCCCAGGAAAGGGGAACAACATACGGTCAGCTTATTGAGAGTAACTACGATCTTGCATCTCGGAAGAGCTGGTGACAGTCAAATCCTTTCTATTGCTTCTGATAAATTCAAGAACTATCTGGAAGATCCTGATTCCCTCAATCCAGATCTCAGATCACCAGTTTACAGTCTCACTGCGTGGCAGGGGAGCAAGGAGACAGAGGGAATTTTAAGAAGGCTTTTCCTAGAAACTGAAGAAGTAGAGGAGAAGAGAAGATTCCTTGGCGCTCTATCGGGCTTCAAAGATGAGCGAATCTTGCGGTCATCGTTGAACTATTCACTAAGTACCAATGTAAGAAAGCAGGACTCAATAATCCCTCTAATGATCGCTGCGGCAAATCCATTTGGGAGAGATTTGGTGTGGCCGTGGATTAGGGAAAATTGGGGAGAGCTCTCAAAGAGGTACAGGTTAACTAAGGCCATCCTAGGTAGGGTTGTAGATACATTGAGTGTTATGGGAGACAGCGAGAAGGAAAGCGAAATCAGGGATTATTTCAGCAAACACCCATCCGAAGGAATAGCAATGTCTTTAGAACAGGCGATGGAGAGGCTTCGAATAAACTCGAACTTCCTAGAAAATATAAGGAAAGCCTTCTGAAAGTCGTATTACCGTTTGGAGTCTCTGCTTGAAACGTTCTGTTCCCTCGGGTCAAAGAGATCCCGAAGCACATCCCCTAAAATTGCAAAACTGACTGCGACAAGTGCCAAGGTCAGGCCAGGAAAGATAACTATCCATGGGGCAACCTCGAAGAAGATTCGTCCTTCTTGAATCATTCCACCCCATGAGGGCAGTGGGGGAGGGACTCCCAGTCCAAGAAAACTGAGGGCGGACTCGGCTACGAGGGCTACGCCAACATAGCCAAGAGAATAAGACACTATTGGACCGAGAGAATGCGGCAGAATATGTCCAAATATCACCCGCCAGGAGGGAGCTCCAATACCCCTTGCAGCTGCAACGAAGTTTTCCTCCTTAAGGGATAGGGTTCTGGCTCGAGAGAGCCGTACTATTTGGGGGATTAGGGCAACGGTAATTGCAATTGTTATAGTATAGACAGAGGGCGTCAAAGTCACAACCAGAATGACTGCCAAAACGAGGGACGGAAAGCCAAGCAACGTGTCCACCAGTCTCTGAGAGACCAGATCAAGGATGCCCCCCCGATAGGCGGTTACAGTTCCAACGATGGCTCCTATTGAGGTCCCAATAGTCACCGAAACAATCGATATGAACAGAGATGATCTTGCACCGTAAACTACCCGGCTAAAAACATCTCTGCCAAAATTATCGCTTCCGAAGATGAACTCCTTGCCGGGAGGGGCGAGGCGATTCGATACATCCTGCAACACAGGATCACGTGAGGTCACGACACCGGCTAGTATCGCCCCAGAGGTTATGACGACGA
>JACZWF010000202.1 GCA_022572285.1 Nitrososphaerota archaeon
ACCTCCGAAGAATGCCTCAATAATCGCCATGTCAAATAGAATGGATCTGAACTCTCCTAAAGTCAATGGCATTCGAAGGAACGAAACACCCCCATCAGCCAGCGGAGGTGGAGCAAGGGGCAATATGAAACTCCGGTAGAGAGTGATGACTATTAGATCGAAAATTAGACTGGAGACATAGATTACCAAGAAAAAGGGTCTCAGCTGAACCTGCCTCTCCTGTCTGAGTTCTAGAATCTCTCTCAGAAATTCGGCGGTGGAGCGAAAAGCGGTCTTAAGGTCTCCTCCAAAGTTAACTGCCTCAACGATCAGAATGGAAACTTTCATTGTCATCGAGGTTCCAACCCTTGAGGCAAAAGCTTGGAAGGCTGTACTGAAATCAACACCCCAGCTTAACTGAGATACCAGCTTTTTCAGCTCTTTCGAGATAGGACCATAATCCCTATTGGAAACCTCATTTAGCGACTGCAGCAGCGTCATACCCGTCTCTTGACCCTCTCCAATGTCATTCAAAAGCTGCGGCAGTGCGCTATCAATTCTACTCTTTCTGAGAGCCTGGAAATGTTCGACAATAGATGGACCGAGAAGGAGTATCGCAACGCTTGCTCCTACCAGGTAGTGAAAGGTCAACCCCGGATAAAAAATGAAGAAGGATGGTAGGAATATGGCAAAGGCGGAAACTACGGAAATAGCCCAAGTCACGTACCAAACCTTTTTTGCACTAAGAGACACGTACAAATCAGGTATCGGACCTCGGAGCAAGAGCGTCAATCATTAGAAGTACCGAGACTGCTAGAGCTGGTATCATGATGTAGACAATAAGTTGGAGAAGCAGGGCTGAACTAAATCCAACGAAAATCTCTCCACCAAATAGCCCAGATATGGTTAAGATAATTACCAATACAATGGGAAGAGCAATTAGTCCCGAAATGTAGATCTCCCCCGCCAGAGCGAGATTATCAATTACCTTCCTTAAGTCGTGTCTAGTTTCATCAATCTGTTTTCTCGAAACAGTCGTGAAATAATTGGCGATGTCCCCTCCTGATCGAGCTGTGGCAACAAATCCTTGAAGCACATCACCAAAACGACGCGATGGACTCATCTGAGTCTCTCGATCCATGGCTGTGAACACATCATCACCGAGCAATTGTATACTTCGGATCATCCTCCTTGTGCCTTCCCTAACGCCAAACACATCCGTTACACTTGCGAGGGATTCGAAAACTCGTTCTGTCGTGGCACCTGAGGCCGTGAGGATTCTAAGATAATTTGTGGTGTAAGCGAGGTTGCCGTCAATCTTCTTCTTGATTACTCCTGATCTGTATATTGGATATAGATAGAAACCAGCGAAGATACTTACCCCGACAACGGATGCAAGACCCACAGGGATAAGGGGCGTGAATGGAAGGATGTCTAAGAACAGAATGATCCACGATCCAAGAATTCCAGCTGCACCACTTCCTAGAATCGACCAGAAAACCATGCTACTTGCATATTCGAATCTAGACATCTTCAATGAGGCTTTCTGGATTTTTCCTGAGATCACATTCGCTAGCCGAGCTAGAATACTAATTTGGCCTCCAAAGAGGACGAGTCCAATTGAACCAAAGGGGATATTACCTGAAGTGGATCTGACGCTCTCAATCCTCGGAGAAATTCGTGTCTCTAAGCGGTCCCATAGAACAACAAGACCGCCTAAGACGCCTACAATAACCATAACAAGTTGATACGTTGTGTTGGGAGATCTGGTCACAACAATGAGGAGGTTCAATGACATGATTCCAACAATGGAAGTGAATCCGACCAGTCTGGCAATTATGAATTTGGATAAATTTAAGCCCGCATATGCTGAAAGGAAACCTGCTCCCGAAATGATAATGGCCGTTCGAGTAAATTCTTTCATCACCTCAACTCCTCCGGGTAGGGGCCTGGGCGTTGCAAGGCTGAGGTACACAACCAATACGAATGTGAAAAGTGCAAGAATCTGATGAATCCCCAATGAGAGGGTACCTGCTTTTCCACTCAAGCCGCAATCCTCTAGTTGCCTAAAGCTCCGATCTGGCGGATCCGTAGACCTCATCCGGGTTCGAATAAAACTTCCTGATAACTGCGGTGACTTGATCGAAGCGAAGGATGTTCTTCTTTAGCATCCACTTGAGAATAGTCTCTCGCCTCATGATCGATTCATTCACGGCCACCATAGGAATTCCGCTTCTCTGAGAGTAGCCTTCCAAGAGTCTACTCCTTCCAACGAATCTGTAGCTATCACTTGTTGGTTCCCAAGAGAAAAGTTCGTTCGTGAGGATCTCGTTTGTGACTGGATCTAGCCCAAATATTTCTGAAACAGAGAGAGTTCTTCGTACAGGCTTTCCGTCTTTCTGCACTCGTGCCTGTATAGTGATAAGGTTCAAACCAGATATCAAAACTCTTGGAATATTCATGGGTTCGGTTTCCAGTCTATGGATTGCCACCTTCAGAGAATCGGCGTGCATGGTTGCCATACCCAAGTGCCCTGTTGCCATGGCCTGGAAGAGAGTATAGGTTTCCTCTCCTCGAACTTCTCCTACTATCAAGTAATCTGGTCTTTGCCGCAAGGAGGCCCTCAAAAGATCAAAAAGACTGATCTCAGCAGAGCTTACCCCGGACGACTGTCTCGTAACAGCGGGTAACCAGTTTTTATGGTACAGCTGGATTTCCGGAGTGTCCTCAACGGTAACTATCTTGCTGTCGGGTCTTATGAACGTGGAAAAGGCGTTGAGCTGAGTCGTTTTTCCGGAGGCAACTCCACCGCACACGAAAATACT
>JACZWF010000203.1 GCA_022572285.1 Nitrososphaerota archaeon
ACATAACTAGTCTCGTCAAATGGGCTTGGGTGAGCGCGGGCGCGCTGTGAGAAGAGGTTGTCTGACGGCCACATTGTAGTCTTAGGCGAGAGTGTCCTAAATCGAATCCATACTTAAGACAGACAAATTACCACCGACATTACTACCGATGAGGCCACTGAGCAAAGAGCGTACATAGCGCAGCCTTGTCAGTCCCAACCAGAGTCTGTTGAATGCCACTATAGGGGCCGTTCATGACTGATCGAGGTGCGAAGTGGATCTTTCCATTCCGATCTGTGCGGAAGATCTTTCCAAAATGGCCAAGTTCGAGACTATGCCCTGCCTCATGCAATGCTACCGTCTCTACGTCTATCGGGAAAGCCGCATTGATTGCCCACGGAAAGTTGTTGTTGTAGTATATCTCCTTCAGCGCCGTGTCAAGAAAGCCGTTGTCGTCAACGTCCGTTGGATTACCACCGGCCACGAAGATAAAGGTAAAGGTAACCCCTAAAATGAAATCCCCACCCCCCGGCGTCAAGGCGTCGAAGAAACCTTTCGGCAGCCAGCCGGCCTGAGTAATATCGGCTAGGAACGGATTACCAACGAGTCCAAACCCAAGGAACCCATCAACAATATCAGGATCTTGACCAAAGTCTGTATTCTTCACGATGTCTAACTTCGAACAGGAGACGGTATCCCATGTCGCCATAGCCCTGTCAATGGCCGATTCGGTATCTGAGTTTGCCAGTCCACCCGTAGCGACTCCATCGCTCTTGTCAACGAGGTAGGTTATATCGTCGCCGACAGCACCCCGTCGACTGTCTCCAGGCACCCAGCGTGTGCCAAGCTGGAGAGTTCTGTCGTTGGCAAAAACCGTCTGTCCTTGCCTACCCTCACCGATAGCGAAGTACTCCATCTTGCTGACGCGTGCATTGAGACCTCTGGCTGAGAGTTCCTCGTTAATGCTATCTAGAATTGATACCCCAGAATCTTCTGAACCTGGTCTGTCACCATTAGCCATGCTTCTCGGGGCGAGCACTAGCAGGAAGGCAAACAGGATTGCCAGGATTCTCATCATCATCTCGGGGCCAGAGTCTCGTACGTCGCCGAATATTTAAACTTAAAGAGATTATTCGGAATAGAACTTTATCTATCATTTCAAAATTCGTGTAGCAAACCAAAAAAGTAGGGGCTCCACCTCAATCCGAAAGCGAGCACGCGCGCCTTACAAGTAACCCATAATCCAAGATTAACGGTTCGAAGCCTCGGGAGAGCTTAGTATTTAGGGTCCAAATCACGAGTCATTATCTTGAGATGCCGTATTGAGCGAGGAGAGCTACAGAAGGCCAGAGCGCTCGATAGATTTCCTAATTGTGGAGTTGAAGGGAATATGAGCGGAGGGAATGATGGATTGATTCCCGACCTCTGGAATATGTGGGAGGAAGATAATCCCTTGCTAGATGGTACCGGGGATGAGGATCCAGAGGAGGATAAGATTCTCACTTACAGGCCTAGCGCGAGCTGACAAAGAAGGCTATGTGCTTGACATCAATCCCAGTAACATTAGAGCACAGAGAAGAAAAAGATGGATAGATCACCCCGGCAAGGAGGTTTTTGATGCTACAAACTTCTTCATAGCTGACATGTAATCTGAACCTACAGTTGAGAGGATGACCGATCCAAAATACGATGAAGTTTAAAGCTGATAGTGTTTAGAGGTTCAAAGCTGTGGCTACACCTGGATGAATGCATTTGGTCCGCTGACTTCCTCATTGAAGTTCAGACCCGCACCCGGAACGCTAAGTCTTACACCCTCAATAGCGCGCTCGGGTCAATCATTTTGACATAATTGTAAGTTCGGTTGCAGAACGGAAAAAAAAGCAGAGACCCTAACTCGAAGTTAGACTACTAAATTCTCCTCCGTCACAGATCAATACACCTTCATCGTCCTCACCGTCACTGGATGTGGATCCAGTACAGAAGTACTAGCCTTTCTCCATTACCGAGCCTGAATTCAGAGTAAGGAAACCCTGAATCCTAATAGTATTGTTAGGATATATATTCAAGCAAGTCTATATCTGGTAGGCCTTTGGGACCAGGAGGTGACACGAAATAGATGAATAAGATATTAGCACTTGTTTTCCTCGCCGTATTCTTCTCTGCATCAATCGCAACTATACCTCTAGCTCTCGCAGCCCCAAATGAAAATTCCCCTTGGATACAGCACAGTACTCACATTACGGCGCCAGTTCCATGTGAGACAAAGAATGGAGATTCAGGCATACAATACTTCAAGGAACTTGACGGCGATGGGGAACACACTCACGAGCCCGGCTTCCCCCCAGTTGGAGTAAAGTCTGAGCCCGTAAGGTGCTTCAAGAACTAATCTCACCCTCGATTCGAGTGTTCCCTAATCGGGACACTCATCTTTTTTATTATCTTGGCAGATCGGTATCCTTCAGAAGAATACCTTCCTTCAGAAGAATACCTTCCTGTATTCTAGTATTATTTAACGACTTGTGTTGTGTTAAAGTCACACGCTAAGGGGCTTAAGTTTAGTGTAGGAAGGATTGCGTCATGTCCTCTCTGCAGAGGTCTGTCTTGGATCTAGTCTATGTTATGAGTACAATAGCCTTAACATTCATGTGGCTGGGAGTCAATTTAACAGCGATGCTATTCGGAAATGGTAATGTCATATTAGGATTCAATCAATTCAATGAAGGATGGCCAGAGGCTATCATGTTCAGTCTAGTCGGAGCCTATGGAGTTTCTATGGTCTATAGG
>JACZWF010000204.1 GCA_022572285.1 Nitrososphaerota archaeon
TGGAACGGGTGGCTGTTATCGATAGAGTTTCAGACTTGATAAAACTGTATCCAGGTCTAAATCATTTTCCTTGCGCATGGAACGTCGTTGGGCACGATGTCCAGGGTAATTATTACGAATCCGAATTCGAGGTTCCGGCCACCTCCTTGGACGCCTATTTCCCCACCGGTGCTCGGTTGGACTTCGTCAAGATTGATATAGAGGGAGCAGAGAGTCAGGCTTTACAAGGCATGGGGCGGATTCTGCGGGAGTGCAAACCTCTGGTGCTGGTAGAGTTTCATAGTGAGGATAACTGGGCCAGTAGAGACCAATTAGAGAGTGCAGGTTATCGCTTGTACGATGTAGAGCGCTCGAAATGGATCAATGGCGGACAAGACCAGCAGCGAGCGCTTCACTGCTTGGCCGTCCACCTTGACCAAGTAGCTGGCGTAAACCTTTAATCTCCTAAGGACCTCCTTACTTAACCTAAGGGTAAACGTCTCCCGAGTTATGGTTGACTCGATCTTCTGATCTGGGCAAACTGGTTTAACGCGATGAATCGAAAATTCTCTCTCCTAGATCCATCTCTCCAGAAAGGCAACATCGGAGACGACCTAATCGTAGGAGCAATTCAGAAGCTGTTGGGCATAAACGATGTGGAGATGGGAATTCACATCTCAACTAAGCTGACCGACAGGGCTATTGATATTGTCAACTCCACCGACGGGCTCATTATTTGTGGCACGAACCTGTACGAGAAACGCTTCGAAACCGGCTGGGGCGCTAACATAGGCCTGGAGGAGTTCTCGAAGATCAAGGTTCCAATAGCCATTATCGGAGTCGGGCTATCTATATGGAAGGAGTCCAGGCGAAGATTCCTTGGAATTGTTCCCGTCAAACCATGGAATGCCCTGGATGAAACTGGTATAGCGTTAATTAAATGCCTGCATAAGAAGTCATTCATCGCCAGTGTGCGGGATGAGTTCAGCTTTGACACACTGATAAACTTGGGGGTTGATAATGTGCATCTGACTGGGTGTCCTTCTCTGTTTATGAATGAACAGTTCTATAATATAAACAGACCAGCTCCGGACGATTACGTCTGCTTTTCTTATAAGAACATGTTCCATTCTTCCCTTTCCCAGCAGGCGCAAGCTCGATTCGCAGAATTTGTAGCCGAGTTTCACGCCCGGTTCTCTTGCCAGACAAAAGTGTTGATATGTTGTCACTCCAACGACGATCTGAACGCGGTGCCCAATAGGATTCCTACTAGTGACGTGGTTTTATTCTCACCGCTAAGCGATCGTCTAAACTATCAGCCTCTGCTGAACTTATATTCACATGCCAAATTAGTGGTTGGAGTAAGACTTCATGCCACAATTCCTAGTACCTCCTTCAACGTTCCAAGCATCACCCTCGTCCATGATTCCCGGTCCGAGTCTTTCTGTACAATGATGGGACTGCCTTGGGTCACAATCATCGATAACGACGGGTACGAAAACGAAACCTTCGAGTTGGTAAGCGAATTCCTCTCGGGAGACAGAGAACTCGCGATCCACTCAATAGTTAATAAGAAAAAAGAGCTATACGGAGCCTTTGACCAATACGTATTAAAGCCATTCAATGCCATGTATAGCTAGTGTCTGAGTAGAAAAGGTCTCGGCATTCATGGAAAATAAAAAGCCTAAGGTTCTGTACTACCAGCAGAACCCGGTCTGGGGAGCTGCCGAAGAGTACCTCGCTTTGCTTATAGAGGGGCTGGACAAAGATAGGTTTCAGCCCATTCTGATGTGTTCTAAGGACGATTCCATCCAACCGCTAGTAGAAGCTGTTAAACTAACTGCCGAGGTCCATCACTCTGAGCCTGATGGACTCAAAGGCATATTAGGAACGATTCGCCAGTTCAGAAGACTTAAACCTGATCTGATACACGTGAACGACCCAGCCTTGACAGGATTGTTGGCTGGTCAATTCGTCACCAGAGGTCACAGGGTAATCACCTACCACACTCCTGAACTGGAGATGACCTTTAACTGGAAGGGAAAGCTAGCCTGGAAATTAGCGTTTCGGCCGCCTATCCACACGATTGCTCTCTCCAAGAGGAACAAAGAAACTCTGGTCACCAGGTACGGATTTCATCAGAGTCACGTTTCTGTAATCCCTCACGGCCTAAAGGAGGGGAAATTCGACCATAAATTTAACAGGAGTGAAACACGAAGAGCACTGGGCATACCTCAAGATTGCACGGTTGTTATCAACGTGGCTCGACTGGCTCCTCAGAAGGGTGCGGGCCCCAAGAAACGTATATCAGCACCGTTTCTTCAAGTTGCTCAGGACTGTGCGGGTCCCCATACCCGGTTATTACCAATGGGAATTGGTATGCCGAAAGAGATGATTGAGAGCTGTAAGGGTAAATGTTCCCGGGAAGAAATTGTCAGGCACAGACCGCCTAACGGAGCGTCTGCGTGCCGGTAACCATGGAGAAATACCGCGTGGCGATCGTCGCCCCCGCCTCTTTCTTTTACCAAGCCCCTATCTACCGAGAATTGGCGTCTCACCCCCGCATTGAATTGATGGTTTACTTTTGCTCTGATGAAGCGGTGAGTGGGGAGGATGTGCGTAAGAAATTCCAAACCGATGCCCAGTGGGGGGATGAGGAAAAGACCCTTGAAGGCTATCAATACAAGTTCCTAAGAAATTATTCGCCGTATCCATCCTATCTCAGGTGGCCCTTTGGGCTCATGAATTTTGG
>JACZWF010000035.1 GCA_022572285.1 Nitrososphaerota archaeon
CTGACTTTTCTGCTAAGACCTATACAGTCGTGGAAGCTGAGCTAAAGGGGCTAAAGTATAGGATCGAGATCTCGTTGGAAGGGGACCAGTTTGAATTCGACATAGATGCAAAAGATGGAAAGATCACAAAGTTCGACGAAGATAGGGGAGAAATCGAGCCACAGCTAATAGGGGAGGAAGCACCTGCAATCAGTGCAGAGGAGGCAATAGTAGCCGCACTCGCATATCTGTCGGCACAAGATCCCGATAGAGATTTCATAGTTGAAGAGATCGAACTGGATGACGGAAATTACGAACTCAAGATTACCGATGGAGAGCGCACGTATAAGATCGTGATAGACGGACAAGAAGGCCAAATCCTGGAGTTAGAAGTCGAGGAGAGAGGCCGAGGAAGAGATGAGGATGTAGCTCAAGAGAGGAGGGATGGTCCTCCCCTGATTACGTTAGACCTCTCACAAGCCATCCAGATCGCACTAGACTTCCTTCAGAGTAGCGACCCAGAGTTTGGAAGCAAAGGCTACGTAGTTGAGGAGGCAGAGCTCAAGGGATTACAGTACAAGATAGAGATCATAGAAGGTGAGAATGAGTTCGAATTCAAGATAGATGCAACCGATGGAACGATACTAAAGTACGAGGCTGAGATAGAGGATGCTGAGTTAGAGATAGAGGGGGAGGACGAGAATGAGCTTAAGATCAAGGTCAAAGGTAAGGGCAAGGGTAGAGATGAGGTAAAGAATTCCTTCCATATCCAAGTAGGGAAGGAACAGGCAAGGCTGACGACCAACTTCAACATAAGGGAGAACGAGACAAAGTCCCAGCTTGAACTTCAACTCTTCTTCATCTTACTCCAAGAGTTCGTTGATGATGGGAATGAGACAGGGGTTCTAGATGCTAATGATACGATAGTCTCAACTCTCAATCTAAACCGACTGAGATGGAATGTGAACCGAACCGAGATCTTTGATGAGAATGGGAAACTAGTAGAGATACTTGTGATTCAGAATGCGACTGGTTCGATGGTGGATAACATAGCCTTCATCTATCACTTTACGCCAACCACAAGGAACGTAACGTTTGCCGATGAGACTGTTGTTTCCGTAAGGGTCTGGGAGATCAAGTTCGATATTCAGATCTCTGGATTCGCTTGGTCAGCAAATAACACAATGCTTGCACTATCGGCCAGATTCGACAGCAAGTTCGAGGTGAAAAGTCTTGGTGAGGCCGAGGTGCGGTTCGAGACCGTCGACAGAGTAACCCCGTTCTTCAACTGGGGAGGGAGTGCAACTGGGGATGGGAGCGAGATAGAGGTCGGGGCAACCGTTAGCGAGAGGATTGTTACGCTCTCGTATCCTTATTTCGAGTATGAGCTCATCCACGATCCATCCATTGGTTACATAGTCTCATCAATACTCGAGGCGATAGTGCTCGTCCCCATGATAATGGCGGTTGGAGCGGTCATTGCAGTCACAGCAGTACTTGGCTCTTCCCTGCTGAGACAAGAAAGGCTTAGGAAAAGATTGGAAGAATCTCTCTAGGCGATAGTAGGAAGTGTAAAGATCATTCAAAGCAAAGTACTCACAAAGAGAGATTCTAGGTTTAAGCATTCAGAAATGAGCAAGCTAATCGATGAGAGAAGCCGAGATATCATCAGAATGCTCAACGAGATATCTCACCAGGAAGACTTGGTCGACGATATCAAAATGGAGTCCGTATCCGATGGAGTAGTCTGCCGATTCCGAGGTAATGACAATAAGACCATCCTATTCAAGTTGCTCAGCCGGGGAAATGAGATTGAAGCGGAGACCATCTACTCAATGTTCCCGAAAATCCTCGATACGAATAGTCATAAGGGGGTGATACTTTGCCGATCTTTAGTCGATGAGAGTATCGCAAATCTGGCTGAGCTGTATGATATGAAGATCATCCATCTGGGAACACGAACAGAAATAGAGGGATCTCTAAGAACGACTATGTTCCAAGTATTTGGATAGGTTTTAGAGGGATTTCGAGATCAGTAGGAGGTCCAATGATTGACCCTCTCTAGACACCGAGTCATCGTACTCAAGACCACATCGAAGTATTGTGTGGCGAGTTTGTCTTTCTTGTAGAGAGTCCAGGCTTTCTCCTCAGCGTCTATTAGCTCATCAAAAGATTCATTGAGAAAACTATGCAAGTTCCTGTCAGGTCGCATAGACCTTAGGATACTATACCTCGACTTCATTATCAATTTCTAGAGTAGTGGGCGGTATAAGCAGAAGGAACCTATTATTCGAAACTTTTGATAAAATCACGAATTCACCTCGTCTTTGTTGTGATTTTGGAGCTAGTTAGAAAGCAAGATCTCTTCACAGTAGTCGGGTGATGGAGAATAAAAGAGTAGGATAGAGTATACTCCTTTAAGTTAAGAGCTGAAAGCGATTAGTTCCTAGGATGCCACTGAACAGCCGAAGGCTAGATAAAATTAGGGATGAAACTATAGGCTGGCTCAGGGAGATTGCGGAAAGTGAGGGCTTGGGCAGCCAGGTGGAGATTGATCCCGAATCAAATGCGGTCGCTGGTCAGATCGAGAGCAAAGGAAGGAAAATAGTATTCGAACTTCATAGTTCCAGCAATCGGATAGAACCCGATACGATATACAAGATGTTCTTGAGGATACTTCTCACAGAGAGTGAGAAGGGAGCTATCATCTGCTCATCTGAAGTCAGTGAAGATGTCGGGAACCTCGCTCGGCTCTACGGAATCAGCATGATTCCTATGAGGACAAGGTCCGTCATGGAGAGGTCTCTGAAAAAGACTTTTGCTGACGTCTTTTCGTAAAGTTCAGAGTCCCGTGGAGAACAAGTGGGCGATTCTCTATTTGTGATGTATTTGTCGTCTGCATTTCACCCGCTCCTTGAAGTTATGACATTGCTATCAAATCTACTATGGAGATTTACAGATGTAATGGACATCCAAGACTGATATTCACCTCACTAGAAGCACGTGAGCTCCATAACCTCGTCGACCATTCCAGATTGCTAAAGAATAGAGTGAGGGAGGGGTGGGTCTCTGTCCCGGATAACGAGAAAGCCATTCCGAATTAACGTACTCGCTACGGCACCCCTATGAGGCATCGGCCTTAGACCTTTCCAGGGATCGTATAGAGCTGGATAGAAAAGAGGATCGTCATAGTCATAAAATGTGACTAACTGCGGTGTTAGCTGGTCAATATACATCTACGTTTCCCTAACATTTGGGAGGGGTATGTGAGAAAAATGTATGGACCATATAGTAGGATCTTTGGACTACACCATTGGCGAGGCTACCCAACTAGAATGGAGAAGATTGCCAAGCTTAATGAGTACAAGGTTAGCCTTGAGAACGATCTAAAGGGAGTGGGAGAGAGGATAAAGGAACTCGAAAAGACAGAGGCAGAGTGAGGAAGGAGGAAACGCCCACGACTCTCCCGCTGTATGAGGAGAAGATAACCGAAGCTGTAGATCGACTCAGCCAGAGCGTTGTCACTGTAGATACAACAAACGCCAAGACCTTCCGATTCTCGCCTGCTCCCAACGGGGGAGCAGGCTCAGGAGTTATCGTCAAGAGACAGGGTTACATAATCACCAACAATCATGTCATAGAAGGAGCCAGCAGAATAGAGATCGGACTAAGGGATGGGAGGTCTTTTTCTGGCAAGGTAGTTGGGCGGGATGCTCAGACGGATACAGCTCTGATTAGAGTTGAAGGCTATGACCTACCTGCAGCTCAATTAGGTGACTCTGAGCGTCTAAGAGTTGGACAAATAGCTATTGCAATAGGAAATACATTAGGACTGCCTGGTGGACCAACTGTTTCTGTCGGTGTCATTAGTGCTATTGGACGGCCTCTCCCAGGAGCCGACTTCATCTTCGAGGGTCTGATTCAGACTGACGCTTCTATCAATCCGGGTAATAGTGGTGGACCTCTGGCAGATCTAGATGGTAAGGTAGTAGGAATTAACACGGCGATGATTCCATATGCACAGGGAGTTGGTTTTGCATTACCGATCAATACGGTCAAGAGAACAGTTGATCAATTGATAGAGAGAGGCAGAGTGATCAGGCCGTGGCTTGGGATCTCTGGTGTGGCAGTAAATTCTACCATTGCAAGGAGGTACAATCTACCTACTGAACTAGGTGTAATGATAGTGGAGGTAGTTCCTCATAGTCCTGCCTACGATGCGGGGCTTCGAGTAGGAGATATCCTATCACGAATCGGCCCACTAAACATAACCAAGATGACAGACATTTTAGTTGCTCTCTCAAAACTCTCCATCGGGGACGTTGTAGGTATACTGCTAGTTAGAAGTAAAGGGAGTTACAGGACATCACTCAGATTGCTACAAGCACCAGATCAGATAAGCCATTAGTGACTTCACCTACAGGTTCAATGATTTTTTTAGAAGACGCTTATCTGGAGTCAGAACAATTGATCTACAACACTTTACCATCCAAAGAACATGTTGAGATTACTAAGGCGGCGATAGAAAAAAGAGGAATTAGTGTTGACGTTGTCGGCACAAAAGACGAGGCACTTGACAAAGTGAAAAAATCAATTCCAAATGCTGCTAGCGTTATGACGGGAGGTTCCATGACCCTTAGGCAAATAGGCTTTACTGAATTCCTCAAATCCGGTGATCATCAATGGAGGAATCTAATGGCTGAAGCATTATCAGAGAAGGATAACCAGAAGAAGTTGCAATTACGTCAGCAAAGTACATTGGCTGATTATTTCATTGGGAGCGTAAATGCGATCTCTGAAACAGGAGAGCTAGTCTTTGCAAGTGCTTCTGGAAGTCAATTACCCGCATATGCGTATTCAAGCAATAATATCATTTGGGTAGCCGGATCACATAAGATTACACCCACTTTAGATGAGGCGATCAAGAGGGTTCGCGAATATGTCCAGCCGCTTAACGACAAGCGTACTAGAGATGCCGGATTTGGAGAGAGTCCGATTGGAAAGTTGCTCATATTTGAAGGTGAGTCAAGAATACTGGGACGTAGACTAAATCTGATCTTGGTAGAAGAAGTACTAGGATTCTAAATCAATGCCAGAGTCACATAGCTGACACAAGATCTAGGTTTCTCGCCTCCGTCAGGCTTACTTTTACGCGCGCCCCCATATTCCCTTCTTTCTTCTGATTACAGCAAGGTTGAGCCCACTTTTGGGCATCCACATAAATGAAGGTAAATGAAATAGAAGAATGTTTGAAGCTTACTCTGATAATTCCATTGGTCGCGGCCCTTCTTGTGGCATCTCTCATTTGGACTGCTGGATTCGGATCCTATCTTCCAGAATCAAATCGTACGACTTCAGAGGAAGATGAAAACCGGATCATCAGGAGAGGTGCCGTCTTGGCAATCACTGTTTTTGATAACGATAGCGATGTAGAGCACCTAACAATCCAGAAGCAGATGCTAGCTGATTATTCCCTCTTGGAGGAGGCGCTCCAGAATATGCAACTAGATTACTTGTTTTGGGACACCCTCTGCAATAACGAAGAAAATAGAGATTGGTGTGAAAAGGAAAACATCAGGCCTCCACCCGTGAGTTCTAACATATCTTTAGAGGAACTTGCCAGAATAGAACTCTTGTTAGAACCGGGTGAACACACATTCGTAGAATGGGGTGAGAGAGATGGCGTCTTCGTGGAGACCCATTCGGTACCAGTATATTACGAAGGAAATGACTTTAGAATCACTCTTAGCCAATGGAGTCAGAGAGATTAACTAGTAACCCACTCCAAATTTCAGAACATTATTAGGAACGTGTTACATTTCACGATATGAACCTTATATCGCGGAGATGGCGCTAAACAACTATGTCTGAATCGGAATACAAGAAGCTAACTGATGAAGAAGTAAAAGCACAAATGGGTGAGGTCGATGGCTGGACGATCAAAGAAGGGAAGTTGCACAAGACGATAGAATTTACAACCTTCAACGAGGCCTTTGGCTTTATGACAAGGGCTGCAATGGAGATTGAGAAGATAAACCACCACCCAGAATGGTCCAATGTATATAATCGCGTTGTCATAAATCTCGTAACTCATGATGTAGGGGGATTAAGTAATTACGACTTCAAGTTGGCAAAGATACTTAACGGATTAGTGCCAAAGAATTGAATGGCGAAGCCCAGCCTGAGGAACAAAGTAAATAAATTTACTGGAAAAAATGCCAATCTGTTGACAGCATCGCTGGAGGGCTTCTCCATGCTCTTAATGGGGAAAGAGCGCAAGTTGGCAAAGGTTTATGAAACCGGAAATGCAAAGCTCTCCTACAACATATCCATCATGGTTGATTCATCGAATCATATCACCAAAATAGATGCCTACAGGGTAGAATGGGCTGAAGGATCAGGGGCCGAAGTTTTTGAGGACACTGATATTCCTGATGATATCAGGTCAGATCTAGAGAACGACTTGGTGAAAATAACATCAGAATAGAGACTCCAAAATCTATGTACTAGGAGCTATCAGTTGATCGCCGTCTTTGCTGCCCTGCCTGACGTCCTGACATTTATCTCAGGAAGAGATCGAGGCCCGAAGTTCTTGTCTCAAGGTCAGGCTCAAATAGCTATATGCCGATGAGCAATTTCGAGGAAGTGGATACAGTTCGAAAGATCTGGACCATTAATAAGGCCTACAGCGCGCGCTCTGGTGCGCCTTCTGCCAAGAGTTGGGTCTTATTCAACATTCCGACTAGAATTTTCCCCGGGCGAGCTCTGTAATCAGGGAATCCGATTCCTGTCGCAATCATAGTGCTCTTGTCCCTAGCATGAGGCGAGAAGAACTCGGTAACCGCATCATCATAGAATGTTGAGCCGGATGCTCCTAATCCCTGCGCATATGTAGAGAGATAAATCTTCCCGGCAACTATGCCTGCCTCGAACTGCGCCGCCCGGTACCCTCGATTGCCGAAATACTTCAGAACCGTATTCAAATCTGACATTAGAAAGATTACTACGCTTGCGTTAGCGAAGAGCGACTGGTCAAGGCAAAGGTATCCGGCTACCTTTCGAAACTCTCCTATCTTGAGTTGCTCTAGAGAATCAGCTGGACGATTGAAGAAGTAGGCACCGGAGGGCAGCCCTTCAACGGCATTAGCAATTAAATAAAGTTCCACGATACTATCTCCTTGTCTGAGAAAATCCATTGGAACGCCCCGGGTTGAGCTACGGAGAGTGGTTGAGAGCTGCTCGAAAGAGATTGGTACTTGGGTGAATCGACGGGCAGAGCCGCGAAGCAAGATAACTTCTCCCAAGCTAGACTTGGATGTTTCAGCTTTTAGTGGCCGAAGGGGATAGTTGGAGCGGTCCATACCAGTGAGCCGCTTCTTGACGCCATGCGTAGCATTAACCCAAACCATGACCTCCTCTCCATTAGCGAGGGAAGAAGCCTCATGAATCTTCCAAATTTCAGGGTAGTGGGTCTCTTTCTTTGACAGCGGCAGAACTTCTGGGCTAACTAGAGGTATTTCGGTAGGCACTATCTTCTTCTGGGGAGCTGGGCCTATTCCGATGGGAGCTAAAGCTAGTACGGCTTCCCGTTCCTCGTCCAAGCACAGGAGGCGGTTGACCTCGGCATCGACAAAACCCAGGATTAGATGCATAGGGAGGCCTGATGAGACCGTAGTTGAGAGAAGATTTGCAGCTATGACGCCAGAGTCCCAGAACCAGTGACGGTATGAACGGGCTTCGTACTTCCATGCGTTCCTCCAGGCAATAGAAGTGAATGCGATGGTAACGGGAGCAGACATTATCCTCTGGTTGCCTCCTGCTGCTGCGGCCAACTCGCTTCGATAGTCTCCCGCCCAAAGTTCTGTGAGGGCAAAGTCTCCTGGACCGAAGTGGTAGACCCCTGCCTTCAGCCCTGGTATATCCGGGCAAATAACATAGAGTTCGATAGGGTAGAGGGCACCCGTGGCAGGTGCCACCCGCATATAGTACCTCCCGAAAGGATACCTCACTTCCCTCGTAAGGCCAGCCGAGAAGAATAAGAGCTCAGCTAGCCTTGTGATGTCCATAGTCGTTGCACGATTTGGTGGTTCGACGCTACTGACGGAAGTCAGGGCGTCGAGCTCGGGTCGAGGAAAATCTGTTGGAAGAGTAATTGATGGCAACTCGGTGTAGACCTTAAAGGGTTGAGGCTTACTCTCCCAGTCCAAGAAGTGGCGCGACATCCGCAAAGTAAGCTCTGAGTGTTTTGTGGCCTCATGATACTCCATAGCCAGTGTGATATCACTATTCGAATGCAAATACTACGGCCCCTGCTCACTTCCTTTATCATAATTGCAGATTTACAGTTATCATTCAACTACGGGATGACGATTGATTTCTAATCTCCCGCTTTGTTGCATGGGGGAGACATACCACGATTATTTCTACGATACTCTTGAAGGAGGGTTTTCTTGGTCTCCTCGTGAAACTTCGTCTCCAGGTACCTGAAGAAGGCCGCCTCTTTAGTGCATTGATCTCCAGAGTGGAGATGCTCTCTGAGCCTGCTTTGAAGGCGTTCCGTCTCTCCAATATACATAACCTCTATTACCTTCTCTAACTGATAGACCCCTGGACTCTCCGGGACATTATTATCTATCCTGTCTTCGGCGAAAACGAAGCGTCCTTTCCAAGACATGACAGAGGGTGACTTAACGCAACGCTATAAATCTCCCCTCCATGAGTTTTTGACACTTATTGGTATTTTGTGCGAGATAAATACTAGAATTAGCCTCCCTCCTGATTGAATTACCAGCTTACATCCAACTTCGTATAATGAGGACAGAAGTCGGTCACATGCCTAGGGCAAAAGACCTTCTCACAGATCTTACACTGAACACCTACACACTCCTCATCACAGGCTCTTGCTCTAATCAATAGCTCCTATTCTGACATGTTAGGTTCAGTAAGTCATTCTTTAGTACATTCTCCATCTCAACTTTGGATTCCAATGTAATTCATTCGTTGGGTGTTCAGTAGGGAAGTGTCTAACTTCAAATGCTTAGCAATCTCCGCAAACGTTTGTCGGGGAACGTCAGTATCCTAGACTGGGTGCTGGGCTTGATTACGAGAACACAATAACCCAATCAGGATTAAAGCTACTAAATCCCAACTCCGAGACTTCTGGCTCCGACTCATCCCATGACGGCTACGGTCACCATTACTATGGACACCATTACTAGGGACACCACTCCCTCATGGCAGTTCCAAATATCAACATTACAGGTACCTATGATTGGACTAGGAACTCCTCATCAGTAAGAAGTGAGCTAAGCAGTCTTGCTCTAACGGTTCTCAACATATTTATCCCTCTACCACGTCATCTACACATGCTATCAGAGAGGGACGACATGGTTGAGCCGTGAGAACGAATCGCTTGGGGTGGCCGACCGCATAGCATGTGTAAATTGTGGACTCGTCAGAGAAGGTAGCTTCATAGTCTCTCTATCCACATTGGCGGAGTTGAGAACGACCTCTGACTGCTGCAGCCTTCCCAATTATATCTTCTACAAGGGCCTGGGCTATCACTACAAGGATACCTTCAAGAGGAAGGTAATGGAGAGGAATCCGAATGGAAGAATCACTTAACACTGTCTCGGCTTATAGGCTTGTAGCATGTTCTTAACGATAGAATTTCTAACTCGGAATTGGGTAGGATCCAGAGTTGAACGAGCTATCCTGAATGGAAGAGTGGATCGGAATAGCAGCCACGGATCAATCGAACGTTACCTTTACCAGCCGATATTTCTGAGGTGCGGTAATACGTGTCAGATGATCAGATAAATCCGAACTTTAGGACGAAGTTTGAAGACTTTTCAGGTGAGGAAAAGGCTAAGTTAGCCACTAAAGGCCTTACTTTCATACCACCGGACATAAACAGCACAGTAAACCTCCCTTACCAGTTCCGAGATGTCTCAAGTCCCCACAGATCGGCCGACTTGGGAGGAGGTGTGGACTCTCTCTCTGAGGAGGCCGAGTCGCTAGCAAAGTCTTATGGCATCTACCTAGAGTTCAACAGAGCAAGGACGGGAACTGAGAGGGAGTGGATGTACATGTTTAGAATTAGCATCCCAGGTGGAGGACCCATCACACCTGAACAGTGGGTGATCCTAGATGATCTCTCAGAGAACTACACGACGAACCCAGAGGGGAAGCCTTCGCTGAGAATAACTACTAGACAAAATATACAATTCCACTGGGTCAGAAAGAAGAATCTTATCGATGTCGTACGGGACATAGGCAAGTCTAGGTTCTTTACCATAAACGGATGCGGCGATAACACAAGGAATGTAATGGGTTGCCCCCTCTCTAACTTCTCCAAGATCTACAATGCCAACGCTCTCGCACGGAAGATCGGGGAGTACTTCAGACTCCCTACCGCAGCCTATATAGAGGTCTTTCAGATAGACCCGACATATCTAAGAGACCCAGAGGAGAGGTTTCAGTACGGCGAGAACCTCCTCAATAGGAAGTTCAAGCTAGCATTCTCCGCTATACATTAT
>JACZWF010000205.1 GCA_022572285.1 Nitrososphaerota archaeon
GTCAAGGAAAAATCCGTGTCTCCTCGGATCCAGACCTCCTTGAACACTCCTTCCACCTGGGCAATGGCCCGGGCTATCCACGGGGCTGCCCCATCCGACGACGTCTGATTGCCGGAGCGATTCACTACGTAAAGCACTTCGTTGGTATTAGCCAATGATAGAATCAACGGGGCATAGCTCCAATCTCCATTGTAGGCGATGTCCATGCCACCCTTACACTCTCCGCCTGTCTTGGCGATCGTGCCATCCGCATCGATGATCGCCTCCTTACGAAATGATCGGCCCTGCTTTGCCCACACCTTACGCCGGGTATCATTAAACGCCTCTTGCAGTGCCAGAAGAGATCCCTCGTCAAACCGACGCAGAAAGTCCCCGGCTGTGGTCGGATCCGGGATACGCTCCGCTGCCAGACTATTCATGTAGGTCTCATCGTTGCGTAACCGTTCGATGTCTTCCAGACACGTCCCTCCCGAGAGCACGTTGTAGGCAATGTTCAAAACGTGGTCCGATTCAAAGTACGGTACATGAACCTTCAACAGCTTGATCCGTTCGTTAATCGAGCGATCCAGGTTCAGTCTGCAAACCAATGTGTGGATGGCTCCCACACCACCGTATCCGATTGCCCGGACACGTTCGGCCATCTCATAAACAATATTGGAACGTTGAAATATAGGCTTCGGTTGATCTTCGTAGTTCTTTCTCTCAAGACGTTCCTCCAGACCGCTCTTGCCTTTGGATAGAATTTCGTGGTCTAATTGCTTCACTTGAAATATGCTCCTTTCGGGTATTGTGTCATTGTGTCAACACGCATTATACCCTGTATTGGAGCGCATTTCAGGTCTTTCCTTGCCAAACTCGAATTTAATCGCGCTGGTTTAAGGACTAGTCTTTGTTCGTAGATCTTACAGAGAAATTGAAGAGCATACCGCTTTAATTGTTCAGACAGCACTGCAATTAGCTCGTGGTAGGGTGGCGGAGGACTTGTCCTCCCGATTCTCCAAAGCTAAGAAAGAGAAGGAACAATTCGATCAGAACTAGACGGAGGGATTCTCCCACCACGCATTCAGTGATGTCAATATGAAATTATGTCTGGGTTTGATTGCGGGTCTGGGCGTTATTACCCCTGACATGATACGTGGTCAACATTAGACTAATAAGGAGGACACAAGATGAGTCTGTGGCTAGTGAGAGCTGGAAAACATGGAGTTCAAGAGCAAGGAGCCCTAGAGCATAATGTAGTCGTGATCGGTTGGAACGATTTTTCTGACCTTTCTAAAGTCAGTGATAAAGAAGCTTTGGCAGATATTTACGCTCAACTTTACCCTTCGTCTACGAAAAGGAAGGCTGCAAGTACGGTTGGGCAAATATGGCGGTTTATTCGGGAGATACAAAAGGGTGACCTAGTAGCGGTACCACTGAAGACCCAATCGGGGATAACCATCGGCCAAGTTGAGGGAGATTACGAATTTAGAAAGTTGGCCGAAAACATAAAGCACACTAGGCGAGTCAAATGGCTCAAAACATTTCCAAGGTCTGCTTTTGACCAGGATATCCTGTACTCTCTCGGTGCAATCATGACTGTCTGTCGGATAGAAAGAAATGATGCAGAAAATCGAATTAGAAAGATGTTGCATCTTGGAAAGGGTAATGGTGGGAATGATAATGGGGAACCTAATGGAGAAATTGATGTCGAAGAATATGCCAGAGATCAGATTGTAAAGTATATAGCTGCAAAGTTTAAAGGACATGAACTCGCTAGGCTTGTCGACGCAGTACTACGAGCTCAGGGATATGTTACAAGGCAATCACCGCCAGGCCCTGACGGAGGCATTGACATTTTGGCTGCTGGGGGTCCATTAGGTTTCGACCAACCACGAGTTTGTGTGCAAGTAAAATCATCCACATCACAAGTAGATGTTAAAATCTTAAGGGAATTGCAAGGCGTACTATCAAATGTCAGAGCCGACCAAGGTCTGTTGGTTTCATGGGGCGGATTCAATGGTCCAACGATAAAAGAAGCCAGGGATGCTTTTTTCTCCATACGCCTGTGGGACCAAGGGGCGTTACTGGAGGAGATTTTTAAATATTATGATCGATTCGACGATGAATTGAAGGCTGAGCTTCCGCTTAAAAGGATTTGGGGATTAGTAGTTGAAGAATCTGAACGTGATGTTGAAGAGTGATCATGATTATGCAGGTGGATAAGGGTAAGGACATCTCTAATTCCGGGGACACAATACTAAATTCTTCTTGACGGCCTCGTAGTTAATCTAATACGCTTCGCCTATGGCTCGGATTTCCAGACTCGTGGTGCCTGGTTATTCACACCATGTCACGCAAGGGGCGTACGCTGAATCCCCATCTTCAGCAACGACAGTGATCGCAGAGCGTATCTCGATATCATGGCCGAGCAGGTTGATCTTTCCGTGGGTCCTGTGACCCGCGAGGTCTTCAAAAAGGCGGACCGGCTTGTAGAAAAGTCCGCTCGTAAGTTGGACCGAATGGAAGCCGTGGTGAAAGTTCTCAACACCGATCCTGAACTTTATGCACGGTACGTGAAAGAGGTCGAACTCTCGACCGCCGTCGGATAAAGTGTCGTGGACAGGGCGGTTACCCGCAATGCTTCACAAACTCCGCCGGAGGCGAAAATATGTCAGTTTTATTTGGCCTCAGAGCCACTCTGGGCTTGGCTTTGCTCA